>CACYDB010000142.1 GCA_902773035.1 uncultured Ruminococcus sp.
AATAATCAAGTATTGATAACGACCACACCCAAGGAAGAGGAGGTTTTTATGAAAATATTAGTTTTATCGGACTCCCACGGCAATATCAGAGGGGTCAGAGAAGCGGTGGCGCGCTTCGGCAAAAAGGCTGACGTAATAATCCACTGCGGTGATTCAAGAAATGAAGCGGACTGGCTGATGAGCAATTGCCCCTCATCATCAGTAGTATGCGTGCGCGGTAACTGCGACTGGGGCAGTACGCTTGATAATACAGAATTTCTCGACATAGCGGGCAAAAAGATTATGGTGACTCACGGTCATCTTTACTCCGTTAAGTACGGACTGGATAACCTCGGCTACGCCGCAGAGGAGAATAACGCTGATATAGTTTTCTTCGGTCATACTCACGTACCGACCGACGAGCTTTTCGGAAATGTACGACTTATCAACCCCGGAAGCGCGGGATCCTATGAGAGAAGCTGCGCTGTGGTTGAGATCGACGAAAAGGGCAACGTGCTCGTTAACCACCTTAAAATACCCGAATAGTATAGCATTTAATTCACTTTTATGATATAATACACTGACAGGGGTGAGATTTTGAATTTTCCCGAGCTTGAAGGTAATGAAAATCTGAAAAATTCGCTCGGCGAGCTTGAACATTCCAACCGTATGCCGCATGCCGTGATCATCAGCGGCGGCAGCGAGTCACAGCGCGCCTTGCTTGCGAAGCACCTTTCAAAATGGGCGGTCTGCTCAGAGAGCGAGCGTCCCTGCGGAAAATGCAAAAACTGCCTCAACGCCGAGAGTAAAGCCCACAGCGACATTTACTACGCCGAGGGCTCAGGCAAAACGAATATCTATAACAAGGACGAGCTCACAAAAATTGTGAACGACGCGTATATAAAGCCCAATGAAGCTGACAGAAAGGTCTATGTATTCGAGGAGTGCGACAGGCGGCTGCCTGTGATTTCTCAGAACGCCTTTCTTAAAACACTTGAGGAGCCGCCGCAGGACGTGCTGTTTATAATGACCTGCGAAAACTCCCGAGCGCTTCTTGAGACTATCCGCTCGAGAGCCGTAGAGTTTACCCTTGAAAGCGACGACAGCGTAAGCGAAGAAGCTCTCGCTCTCGCCAAGGGGATAGCTCAGGGAATAATCTCTCCCTCGGAGATGAAGCTGCTCAGAGCGACTTATCTTTTAAACGACAGACAGCTCGCGCTTGACGCGCTGGACGCGGTTATTTTACTGTTGCGCGACGGGCTGGCGGTTTATGTAGGCTCACAGGCGGAGCTTGACGTTGAAACAGCCGACACGCTTTGCCGCAAGCTTACAAGGGCGAAGTTTTTGAAATTGATCGAGCTCACACAAGACGCGCAGTCTAAAATCTACGCGAACGTGAGCCTTAAGCTCATATCCGTATGGTTATGCGCGGAATACAGGAGGAATGTATGGCAGAAATAATCGGAGTAAGATTTAAAGAGGTCGGAAAAATCTACTATTTCGACCCTGTAAATAAAAAGCTGAACGCGGGCGACAGAGTAATCGTCGAGACCGCGAGAGGCATTGAGTGCGGAGTTGTAGCGCTCGCAAATAAGGATGTTCCCGACGAGGAGATCATCTATCCCTTAAAGCCGCTTATCAGAATAGCCAACGAAAACGACCTTAACCATATCGCCGAGAATAAGAAGCGGGAAAAGGAAGCCTTTAAAATCTGTGAGAAGAAAATCGGCGAGCACGGGCTCAAAATGAACCTCGTTGACGTTGAGTACACCTTTGACAACAATAAGATCCTTTTCTACTTTACGGCTGACGGCAGAGTTGACTTCCGCGCGCTTGTAAAGGATCTGGCGAGCGTGTTCAGAACCAGAATCGAGCTCAGACAAATCGGCGTTCGCGACGAGGCTAAGATGCTCGGCGGACTCGGAGTCTGCGGCAGACCGTTCTGCTGTCACAGCTATATGGGCGATTTTCAGCCTGTTTCCATCAGAATGGCAAAGGAGCAGGGGCTGTCTCTCTCTCCTGTGAAGATTTCCGGTACCTGCGGCAGACTTATGTGCTGTCTTAAATATGAGCAGGAGGCTTATTCCGATTTGCTCAAGCGTACGCCGAAGGTCGGCGCGATCGTCAGAACTCCCGAGGGCAAGGGCGTTGTGGTTGAAGTGAACCTTATCTCAGGTGTTTTGAAGGTCAAGCTCGACTCAGCTCCCGAAGGTATCGCTCCCGCGGCGTTCAAGGTCAAGGAAGTGAAGCTCCTAAAGGACGGATATATCCGTATGAACAAGCAGGAACTTGAGGAGCTTAAGCACCTTGAGGAACAGTAAAGTTGTGTAATACGTTTATTATGTACAGTTTTTTGACCGCTGAATTAGTGGAAAGTCACGAAATAGGTAAAAAATGACAACTTAGCAACAACTAACCTATTGCTTTTTGTAGAAATTGTGCTACAATAAGAGTGTAAATTTTTAAAGGAGGTCATACTATGGCATACAAAATTAATGACGATTGCATTAGCTGCGGAGCTTGCTCAGAAGAGTGTCCCGTAAGCGCTATCTCTGAGGGAGACGGCAAGTACGTTATCGACGCTGATTCCTGCATCGATTGCGCTACATGTGCTGATGTATGTCCTGTAGGCGCGCCGCAGGAAGCATAATAAAAATCTTCTGAACAGCAGGGCTTAACGCCTTGCTGTTATTTCTTTACTCTTGATTTTTGCGCAGAATGTAGAAACTGAAAATTTTAGCGAAAATCTGAAACTTTTTTGTGTTTTTTCGACACTGCTATAATAGAAGCAGTAAATCGAAGTTTATAGGTGATATTATGAAAAAATTAATTTGTATATTATTATCGCTGACAATATTATTCTCATCATATGTTATCGCGTCAGCGTCAAGTAATTTCAAAATAAAGTTTTACAAAAAGAATGGATATTCTTATGTTATTTTAAAAGACGGAAACGCGCTTATCGAGAATTATTACGGTAAAAAATCAAGGCTTGTTATTCCTGAAAAAATTGACGGACATACGGTTGTGAAAATCGGTTGGGATGATAGTGATGATATAATAATACAGGAAGAATTTGACGATGAAGCGGATATGTTTTGTTTTTACGGAAACAATCGCATTAAAGAGTTGACAATTCCAGACACAGTAAAAGAAATTGCATCGAGAACTTTTCAGCGATGTAAAAAACTGGAAAAGGTTGTACTTGGGAAAGGAATTAAAACTATTGAGGACGCTGTGTTTGCGGATTGTAAAAACCTAAAAAAGATAAAAATTTCTTCTTCCGTAACCGAAATAGGTTCATATGCCTTTAGAAACTCAAATCTAAAAAAGTTTACTATCGGAAAAAACATTAATTATATTTCGTCTGATACGCATTATGTTTTCGGCAATTCGCCGATAAAAGAAATCAAAGTCAGCAAGAAAAATAAAAAATACAGTTCAAAAAAAGGAGTGCTTTATAACAAGAATAAAACAAGACTATTGTACTATCCACTTAAAAAGAAAAATGCTAGTTTTGTAATACCTAAATCCGTAAAAATAATAAATGATTATGCTTTTAATAAACAAAAGAATTTAAAGAAAATAACTATTTCCAATAAGGTTAAAACAATTGGCAATTCCGCTTTTTCCAATATTAAAAAACTAACGAAGATTAAGTTTAAAACAAAGGGCAAACTTATTATAAAAGAGTATGCGTTTTGGAATTGTAAAGCCTTGAAATCAGTAAAAATCCCTAAAAAAGTAAAGATAAAAAAAGAAGCGTTTGGTTTTGTCAGTGAAAATCACAAATCAGTCCGCATAAAAGGGTTTACAATCAAAGGCTATAAAGGCACTGCCGCTGAAAAGTACGCTAAGAAGAACGGTTTTAAATTCATAGCGTTGGATAAATAGAAATGGCACAAAGACGGGATATCTTATGCGCTAAAGAGGTTTTTCGATTTATTCAACTAAACTAAGTTATAAAACAAACTCGGCGGGCTCAAAATGAGTCCGCTGAGTTTTTACTATTTATTGACTTTTATACTTGTTAAGGAAATAATTATCTTTTCTAACTCCTATAGAGTAAAAAATTTTATATTGCCTGCTCAGCAGCGCGCTGAATGACTATACGAAAGCTGACGCGCCTATTGCGCGCGCTTTCTTGAAGTGATATAATGAGATAGGTAAATTCATTTTTGAGGAGAACACTTATGTTAAAGAACGGCGAGCGGCTTGAACCGCTCGGCAACGGGGTGGAGATCATTGTTTCCGACCTGTTCCATTTTTCGACCGATACGATTTTGCTCGCGGATTTCGCGAGAGTCTCGCGCGCTAAGAAGGCTGTTGACCTCGGCGCAGGCTGCGGTACTATTCCTCTGCTCTGGGCGAGGGAGAAGCTCGGCATTGAAATCAACGCCGTTGAGATACAGTCCGAGTGCTGTGATATGGCGAGGCGGTCTGTCGAGCATAACAAGATCGCGAATATTAATATAATCAACGCCGATTTGAAGGCGCTCAGGGGAGTTCTGCCCTTCGGGTATTTTGACCTTGTGACATGCAATCCGCCGTATAAGCTCAGCGGAAGCGGTATTATCAATCCCGACGAGGAAAAGCTGCTCGCGCGCCATGAGGAAGGCTGTACTCTCGACGACATAACCGTCACCGCGAAAAATCTTTTGCAGTTCGGAGGACGGTTCTGCCTTTGTCAGCGTCCCGAAAGACTTACCGATGTACTCGCTTCAATGCGGTCAAATGATCTGGAGCCCAAGCGTCTGAGATTTGTTCAGCAGCGTACAGACAAGGCTCCGAAGCTGTTTCTCGTTGAGGGCAGACGCGGTGGTAAAAAAGGCGGTCTGGTTGTTGAGAATACGCTGTTTATCGAGGATAACGGCGACTGGAGTAAGGAAATGAAGGAAATTTACGGAGTATATAAGGAGGGGCATTATGAGTAATACGCTTTACGTTGTCGGAACGCCGATCGGCAACCTCTCCGACTTTTCTCCGAGGGCTGTTCAAACGCTTGAAAGCGTTGACTTTATCGCCGCCGAGGACACGCGCGTTACGCTCAAGCTGCTTAATCACTTCGGAATCAAAAAGCCGATGGTCAGCTACTTTGAGCATAATAAGCGTGAGCGCGGCGAGATGATTTGCGCGCGTATACTCGCGGGTGAGGACTGCGCGATCGTAACTGACGCGGGTATGCCGTGTATCTCCGATCCCGGTGAGGATCTGATCAAGCTCTGTGAGGAAAAGGGAATCAATACGGTAGTTGTGCCCGGTCCGAGCGCGGTGATCTCCGCTCTCGCGGTCAGCGGTCTTGAAACAGGAAGATTTTGCTTTGAGGGCTTTCTGAGCGTGAATAAAAAGAGCCGCAGGGAACACCTCAAGGAGCTCAGGGATGAGCGCAGGACGATGATTTTCTATGAGGCTCCGCACAAGCTCCCGACGACTCTCAGGGATCTATATGACTTTTTCGGCGACAGAAAGCTTACGATCGTGCGCGAGCTGACAAAAATCCATGAGGAAACGATTCGCACTACCACCAAGTACGCCGCGGAGGTTCTTGCCGACAGCGGAATCAAGGGTGAAATCGTGCTTGTGCTCGAGGGTAAAAAGCAGGAGGAAGCTGAGGAATACACGCTTGAGCAGGCGGTTGAAATCGCCCGCGGCTTGATAGACGAGGGCTCCAAGCTCAACGACGCCGCTAAGGAGGCGGCTCGGCTTACGGGGCTTAAAAAGAATGAGATTTATAAGGAATTGGTATGAACGCGATAGAAAAAATACATTCGCTCGACAAATTCGGCTCGCGTCCCGGGCTCGACAGGATAAGAAGGTTTCTTGATATCCTCGGCAATCCGCAGGACAAGCTGAAATTCATACACGTCGCGGGAACTAACGGCAAGGGCTCGACCTGCGCTATGCTCAGCGCGGTTCTCACGGCGGCAGGGTATAAGACGGGGCTGTTTATCTCGCCGTACATCGTGAATTTTCGCGAGAGGATCCAGATAAACGGAGAGATGATCTCTCCCGAGATCCTTGAAAACGCCGTTGAGAGAACGTTTCCGATAATCGAAAGGCTGAGGGATGACGACTGTATTATTACGGAGTTTGAGTACGTTATGGCGCTTGAGTTTCTGATTCACAGCGAGGCTGAGTGCGACGTAGTTGTGCTTGAAACAGGGCTCGGCGGACTGCTCGACTGTACCAACGTTATCAAGCCTCCGCTGTGCGCGGTCATTACGAAAATCGGGCTTGACCATACGGACATTCTCGGCTCGACTATTGAAGAAATCGCGGCTCAGAAGTGCGGGATCATTAAGTCGGGCTCAGCGGTCGTTACCTCCGCTCAGGACGCGCGGGCTATGAAGGTGATCGAAGCCGATTGCGCGTCAAAGGGCGTTGAGCTCACAAAGAGTGAGAATATAGGCTTGAGGGTTCTCGGCGACACGCTCGGGGGAATGAGGCTTGAGTATAAAAACACGGAGCTGAGTCTGCGGCTTGTCGGAGAGCATCAGCTTGAAAACGCATCAACCGCTCTCGCGGCGCTTGAGATTGTAGAAAAATTCCTCCCTCACACGCTCGCCGATATTCAAAACGGCTTTAAGAATACCGTTAATCCCGCGAGGTTTGAGCCGCTTTCGGATGAGCCGATCGTTATTCTTGACGGCGCTCACAATCCCGACGGCATCAACGCTCTGAAAAATGCTGTTAAAAAGTATCTGCCCGATAAAAGAATCATTGCCGTTATGGGAATGCTGGCGGATAAGGACAGCAAGAGCTCGATTGAGATTCTGAGCGGAATGTTCGCCGAGGTGTACACGGTTCCGATCAACAATCCGCGCGCGCTTTCTCCCGTGAAGCTTGCGGAGGAATGTGAGCCGTATTTTGACAGGGTAAGAGCCTTCGACAGTCCGTCTGACGCCTTTGACGAGGCGTTAAAAAACGCGAAAATTGACGGCTCCGCGGTTATTATCGCCGGTTCGCTCTACTTGGCAGGAGAAATCAGACCGTATATTATTTCGAGAATATAATACGACAAACTTTTCAGCCTGTACCGTTTATAATGACGGTACAGGCTTTTTGCGTTGTCCTGAATATGACGTCCGGACGCGCGATTTCTTGTGGATTGGAAGGAAGTTAAATATGTTAAATACCGATTATAAGGATGATGTTCTCACAGTTTTTCTCAGCGGAGAGCTCGACCACAATCGCTCCGCGGGAATCCGCGCCGCAATCGACAGCCAGCTCAGCGCTCTTCGGCCGAAACGGCTTGAGCTTGATTTTTCAAGAGTAAGCTTTATGGACAGCTCGGGAATCGGGCTGATCATGGGGCGCTACAGGGCTGTCGGTCTTGTGGGCGGAGAGTTGAAGGTTGTTAATGTTCCCGAGGAGCTGGACCGCATTATTCAGCTCAGCGGCGTTACGACTCTGGGGGTGATGAAATGAACGTCATCAACGAGATGCGTCTGAGCTTTCTCAGTAAAAGTACGAATGAAAGCTTCGCGAGAAGTGTAGTCGCCGCTTTTGCGCTGGAGCTTGATCCCACGATCAGCGAGCTCGCGGATATTAAAACCGCTGTCAGTGAGGCGGTTACTAATTCGATCGTTCACGGCTACCGACGTGAAAGCGGAATGATTTACATAGACGCGAAAATTACCGATACCCGCAAGGTTATCATCAGGATTCGCGATAAGGGAGTTGGTATCAGGGACGTTGAGCAGGCTATGCAGCCGTTGTTCACTACCGCTCCCGATGAGGAGCGCGCCGGATTGGGCTTTGCGGTTATGCAGAGCTTTATGGACGACGTTAAGGTCAGCTCGAAGGAAAACAAGGGTACGACGGTGACTCTTGTCAAGCGTATCGTTGCCCTGCGATGACTGAACGTGACAAGGTTGTTGAGCGGAATCTGGCTCTTGTTCACGCCTGCTGTAAGCGGTTTCGCGGTAAAGGGATAGAGTATGACGACTTGTTTTCCGCGGGCTGCGTGGGGCTTGTCAAGGCGGTTGATAATTTTGACAGCTCGCTCGGGCATAAGCTCTCGACTTACGCCGTGCCTGTGATCCTCGGGGAAATCAGGAGGCTGTTTCGTGACGGCGGCGCGGTTAAGGTCAGCAGGAGCTTAAAGGAGCTCAACCTCAGGATTTTGGAGGCGGCGAAGGTTTTTTCCTCAGAGAATGGCAGAGAGCCTACGGTATGCGAGCTTGCGGACAGGCTTTCGGAAAGTCCCGAGAAGATTACCGACGCGCTTAACGCCGCGAGGATTCCGCTTTCTCTGAGCGCTTCATATGACGAGGAGGAGAGTGAAATTGAAATTCCCTGCGACGATATTTCGGAGGCGTTGACTGAAAAGCTGGCGCTGAGACGCGTTTTGACGGAGCTTTGTCCCGCTGACAGAAAGATTATTGAGCTGCGATATTACAAGCGCAGGACTCAGCAGAAAACCGCTGAGGAGCTCGGTATGACTCAGGTGCAGATCAGCCGCCGTGAGAAGAAGATTCTCGGCTTGATGCGAGAGAAGCTATCGGTGTAGTAAATTCTGTCTTTAAATATATCTCTATCGGGAGGCGCGCCTGTTGTTCGGGCGCGTTTTCCTTTTTTGCGCGGGGCGTGAAAATCATCAGAGTCAGAATTGTTCGGGGGTGTTTTACATATTGACGGCTTTTTTGCGTAAAATATCGGAAAAGGACTGATTTTTATGATGAAAAGACTTGGGTACAATACGGTTGTTTTTACAGATGAGCCGGTGATTACGGGCTTTGGCTCTGTAGCAGGGAAGAAGGAGGCTGAGGGTCCGCTCGGCAAACGCTTTGATAAGGTTTTTTACGACGCTCGGGCGGGTAAAAAGACCTTTGAGGAGGCGGAGATTCTTTTTCAGCAGGAGGCATTGGCGGCGGCGCTCGGCAGATCGGGGAGAAGGTCGGATGAAATAGACTATATCTTCGCGGGGGATCTGCTCAACCAGTGCATCAGCTCGTCGTACGGAATGAAGGAGTTCGGCGTGTCGTATCTTGGGCAGTACGGCGCGTGCTCGACCATGGCGCAGTCGCTTTTTCTCGCCGCTCTGACGGTTGAAAGCGGCGCGGCTTTAAGTAGCGCGGCGGTGACTTCGTCGCATTTTTGCACTGCGGAGCGTCAGTACAGGATGCCGCTTGAATACGGCGGTCAGCGTACGACTACGGCGCAGTGGACGGTGACCGGATCGGGTGCGTGCGTTGTTGAAAGGTCGGGCAGGGGCGCGAGGATTGCTGCCGCTACGACGGGCGTAATAACGGATCTTGGCATAACGGATATGAATAATATGGGGGCGGCTATGGCACCTGCGATATGTATAATAAGACCATACCCGAATGCTCAAAAACGCAGGCTGCATCTATGTTTTCACGATTATATTACAAA
>CACYDB010000143.1 GCA_902773035.1 uncultured Ruminococcus sp.
ATAACCGACAGCAGCATCAAAGCGCTTAAAACAACGGCTAAAAAGCTTTTTGATAAATGTTTGATCACAATCGTACCTCCCGACTATCTTTATATTTTTTATAATAACAGAAAAGCAAATAAAAGTCTATAAGCTTATTCCTTTTCTTCAAAAACTCTCGTAAACGTCCTGTGTTTGTGGACAAGCTTTAAGCTGATCGCTTTTCCCTCGCAGACACGGTTTATTCAGTTCGGTTCATCTCTGAGTCTGATTTAGCCTGCGTCGCGATTCGGGTATTCTTTTTAAAATGTATGCTTTGAAGAAGGATGCCGCCGACTATAAGAACCACCGCGATAACAGCGTTTACGGTTATTTTTTCTTTCAAAACGATTGCCGATAAAACTATTGATAAAAACGGCACCAAATAAGCGAGATTCGCTATTTTTGCGGAATCCGCGGCGTTTTTCAACGCTATCGCCCACAGCAGATAAGCGATTGCGTTGACGACGATCCCGAGCCACAATAAGCCTGCCCATTGTGCCCCGACGATCATCTGCCATTTTTCAAAAATCAGCCCCGCGATAAGTGAGCAGATCGCCACTGTCAGCCAAATCCACATCATTGTTACATTCTGATTCAGGCTGTGTTTTTTGTTCAGCACGGAGAACAGCCCGTAACAAACTGCCGCGATAACGCAGGCGATGATTCCCAACAGCTTATTGCCTGACGACGCTCCTCCGCTTCCGACGGAGAGCGCAACGATTCCCGCAAAGGACATTACCATAGCGATTATTTTTCGCGCGGTAAGCTTTTCCTTTAACAGAACGCACGCAAATATAACTATCATCAACGGCCATAAATAATTCAGGATACACGCTTCCTGCGAGCTGAGCGTCGCTATTCCGTAATAATACAACGCGGAATACATAAAAAGTCCCAAAAAGCCCAGCCCCGACATCATAAGATATTCCTTTAGGCGATAGCTTCTAAGCTCTTTGATTGATCCGTTTACGATATTCATTATCAATAAAAATACAAAGGCAAAAAAGCTGCTGATCGCGAGCGCCTCAAAGTTCGGAATATCATTTAGCACGATTTTTACAACCGTTGCGAGCGTCGCCCAAATCAGAACTGTTACCGACGCGTATATATAGCTTTTTCTCATCTTATCACCCTACATCAAAATCCTGATTAATCCGCCATAATGATAGCAGAAAAGCAAAGCTTTGTAAACCGCTGAATAAAAGCTTTCACTAAACTCGCGGTCGGCTCAGAAACAAACTGAGCCGACCGCTTTTACTTTATTATTTTATTTTGAGCTTCACCGTCTTGGTAATTGATTTTGAGTTGAAATTCAGATTGCCCTTGGCGGTGATTTTGACTTTGATGCTATACGTACCTTTTTTCGCTTTTTTCCATCTTTTGACGGTCACAACGCCTTTTGAGTTGATTTTTGTAAGCTTTTTGATTTTCGCGGAAACGCTCAAAAGCTTATAAATCACCTTGCCCTTTGCGTTTTTAACGGTTAAGGGCTTTATGCTCTGACCTTTCTTTTTGAGCTTTTTGAGCTTTATGGTCTTAGCTTTAGCCGTAACCTTTATCGGATTTGCGGCTTTACCTTTGACAGCGGGAGTGGTCGCGGCTTCTTCGCCGTAGGCCTTGCCTTCAAAGGTAATCACCTTGCCCTTTAAGGCGCTGTACTGAGTTTCATTGAGAGTGAGCGTGCCTATATCCTCGCTGCCGTCAAATACACGGAACTGGATTACCTCGGGGTCAATGTTTGCGGGGATCTCGACGCTGTACACGGGGATTCCGTCGCGTATATCGGAGGTCGCGGACATAGTGAAGATATAGTAGTCGCTGTTTTTATCGTTGATTATCACCTTGATGTTTTTGCCGTTCTGCGCGTCACTCGGCAGATAGGAGATCGTCTGCATTTCCTCAGCAGACTCTGCCGAAGCAGTCACAGGCGCCGCGACAATCAAGCTGATTATCATCATCAGCGCCAATACAACGCTGATCTGTTTTTTCATCATTTTCATAGGTATTCCTCCAATGAGATAATTTTACACAATAATAATAACATAATATCAAGCAAAATACTGCCCAAATATTCCCCTCTGTCTTTGTGCAATTTATACATCGGCAGGGAGCCTTTCACAATATGCGAAGGCTTCAACCTCCCTGCCTTTAGAAACACTAAGGGGACTGTCGAGCTGACAGTCCCCGATTATCATAATGTATTATCCGAAGAAGAAGTCCTCGTCCGCGCTTGCCGTGGGACGATTATTTTCGATTTCTATGCCTTCCTTTTTGCCGACAAAGAACACGTCGTCATCCGCCGCGACTCTCAGGTCGTCATCGTCCTCGGAGCTGTCGCTTGTTTTTGCGAACAAGAAGTCGTCATCCGTTATCGGAGTGACATCATCAGGCTCTTCGGAGCTGTCCTCTGTTTTGTCAAACAAAAAGTCTCTGTCGCTCTCGGCGACAACCTCGTCATCGTCCTCAGCCTTCTTCTCCTTTGTGAAGAATACGTCCTCCTCGGATGATTGTACCACGCGTCCGGATTCATCGCGCTCAATTCCCGCGGCGGCATCGCCCGAGAACTTGATTTTTCCGATAATCCTGACCACAAGGAAAAACAGCTTGACAAGCATATAGATTATCATACAAACCAGCAGGCTTATGCCGAGAATGTTGTTGAACAGGTGGTGTCTGAACGCGAAGAATAAGTAACCAAAGCCGAAGAAGAACTCAAATACCGACGCGGCTTTGGGAGCAATAATCACCAACACGAGAAGAAGCACTATCGACAGCACCCATATGATCATCAGCACGGGGCCGTTCCAGAAAAACGCGGGGTCGATATACCTGTTATAATACAGCGTCATACGGCCTAACACGACGTTTACGGGAATAATGTACAGAAGAACAGGCAGTACCCTGAGCGCGAATATCGAATACCACGCGCCCATACCGTTCTTGAAGTCGTTCATAAAAACAACAAAACGCTCCGTTTTATCGGTAATCAGGTTGAGGTCTTCGTTGTAAAACTTGTTTTTTATCAAAAAAGCATCTCCTTATTATCAATTGATTTTGCGACATAAAATATACTACCATATTCCGAAGAAAAAATCGCTTGTATTATTGTACAAAATCCTCGAGATGTTTTTGTGCACATTGTACATCAAAACAAGCTTTTATCCGAGTAAGACCTGATCAAACTCAAAGAGAGCTTCGTTGATCGTAAAAATATTGTACTCCTGTTTGCCGATAAAAAACTCAATGATAATATCAAATTTGTTGCTGTGAGAGAGCGCGTAGCCCGCCTTTTGCAGCATTTCCTTAGTCTCGTCAAGGGACAGCTCCAAGGCTACGGCAAAGGCGATTGCAGTTGTTTTCCTCGGCTTATACTGCGGATTGTTTCTGATTTTTGAGAAAAGCTTGCGGTCTACATTCGCCTTTTTGTAGCACTCGACATCGGTAATGCCCTTCTCGTCGATTTTACGCAGCAGCATTTCGGAAAAGCTCTCGTCAAGCTGTCCGAGAGCGTCGGACAGGCTCGGAGCGCAGGATTCATCCGCGAACACCGCCGCAGGTTTAGCCCGCGCATCCCCGAGAGCGTGAGTAAATATGTGGTTTCTTCTCTTATCAAAATGAGTCTCCACATAGCGCTCGTCTATAAATTCCTCAATCTCGTTAATGAGCTTTTTGCTGACGCAGAAGGACGCCTTGTCAAACACAACGATGTATACGAGCATTTCATTATCGGCGAGGAATTTCAGAATCTCGCCGACCGCGACCTGCAACGCCTCATCCTTGGGATAGCCGTAAGCTCCCGCCGAGATCAGCGGGAACGCGACAGATTCGCAGTCATACTTTTTTGCAAGCTCAAGAGATCTTTTGTAGCAGGAAATCAGCTTTTCACGCTCGCCGTATTCTCCGCCGTGCCAGACAGGTCCTACCGTATGGATGACATATTTGCACGGCAGATCGTAGGCGCGGGTGAGCTTGGCTTCTCCTGTCCTGCAGCCGCCGAGCTTTCGACATTCCTCCAACAGCTTTGGCCCCGCCGCCCTGTGAATCGCGCCGTCAACTCCTCCGCCTCCGAGCAAACTGTTATTGGCGGCGTTGACTATGGCGTCGCAGTTCATTTTTGTAATATCGTTTCTCACTATTTGAATAGGCATATGATCACCTCGTTTTTACTAAAGCGTCTTGCGCATTTCGGCGCACTCGAATTTCCAGCTTCTGAGAGTCTCGCCGCTTACCCGTCTGTACCCAAGCTTTTCGTAAAAGCCTATCGCTTCAAGACGGCTGTCTATGCGGACAGCTTTGTAGCCGAGCTCCCCGATCCACTTTTCAGCCTCACGGATAGTTTTGCTGCCGAGATTTTTGCCTCTGTATTCGGGAAGCACTACCACACGTCCGAGCAGAACGGTTTCAAAGTCGAGCTCATAAAAGCGGCAGGTCGCGACAGGATAGCCGTCGTCGAGCAAAACTATATACTTGCTTTTTTCTCCGTCATAGGAGTCAAATTCTTCCCTTAATGAGATGTTATATTGGCGGTTCATCCCCTGGATCCTCACGGAATACGCGCCTGTTCTCTGCCACTCCTCAGTAGCCCTGATAACCTCTGTGTTCATAATTTCTCCGATCAATATCTTGTTCTGAATTTTCGCTCGTCCTCAACGACGGGAATATCGCGGACGTCAGCGCTGTCTATTCTTATATACGCCCCTCGGCTTAACGCGTCGATGGTACGCCTTATCTGATCCTCGGTACCCTGTATCTCCATTGACACCGAGCCGTCGAACTCGTTTTTCACCCAGCCTGTGGCGCCGAATTTGTTCGCCGAGTTGTAGGCGTAATAGCGGAATCCCACGCCCTGAACCCTGCCGTAAAAGCGAATCCTCTTGCGAATTACATTTTCTCTCATACGCTTATTTATCTCCGATTGCACATAGATTTACGTTATACGTTTATTATAGTCGTTTTACGGCAATTGGTCAACTTGTCAGCAAAAAAACAAGGCAGAGTGATCCTCTGCCTTGCCGATTAATCAAGCGTTTACTTGATCTTTATCTTTATCGTCTTTGTTATGGTCTTTGATTTGTATTTAGAGTTACCCTTGACGTAGATTTTCACCTTCAGCTTGTAGGTTTTGCCCTTCTTCAAGCCCTTCTTGACGGTGATCTTACCCGCCTTGGTGATCGTGATCTTCTTGCTTCCCGAAAGCTTTTTGAACGTAACCTTGCCGACGGCGCCTGTGATTTTGAACGCCTTTGTCTTTTTGATAACAGTCTTTTTCTTAGCCTTTGCCTTGACCGTCTTAGCCTTGACCTTGACGGTATTAGTCTTTTTGGCAGTCGTCTTTGAAGCCTGTGTAGCTTTCTGAGTCGGCTCGGTCACAACTGAGGTCGGGTCTGTTGACTGAGGCGCCGTGGTTTCCTGAGGCTCTGTCGTCGTCTGAGGAACTGTAGTCTCCTGAGGCTCGGTAGTCTCCTGCGGAGCTGTTGTTTCCTGAGGAATTGTAGTTTCCTGCGGCTCTGTGGTCTCCTGAGGCGCGGTTGTCTCCTGAGCCTCTGTTGAGGACTGCTTGGTGGTTACGGTGATCGTGAGATCGCCCGCTACCTTGGTGATTCGGTAAACGTTCTCAACGCCTGTGTCAACGGGAGTTTTGAGGTTCTTGTATGAGCCGTCAACCGTTACCGTGTCAACCTCGTAGCCCTGAGCCGTTACAACCTTGAAGTTCACCTGTCCCTCGCCTGTGCTGTCGGGAACGCCTGAGGTTGAATTTCTGGAAACAGCCGTTGTTACATCAGTTTCGCTCGCCTCGGTATAATCCTGAGTATTGTAAACGTCGATTGAAGCGTTTCCGTCCGTTACAAAGCTTACGTTATAACCCTTATCGGCTTCCTCTGTACCGTCAACCTTGGCTGTGGTGATCGTTACGGTGAGGTCGCTGCCGACCTTTGTGATTCTGTAGAGGTTATCAATGAGCTCGGAAAGCGAGATGTTCTTTAAGTTGTTGTAGGTTCCGTCAACGGTTACGGAGTCAACCTTGTAGCCGTCCTCAACAGCTACCGCGAAGTTGATCTGTCCAGAGCCTGTGCCGTCGGAAAGTCCCGTATCACTTGCTCTTGCGATCGCGGTAGTCGCGCCTGTTTCATCGGGAGCGGTGTAGTCCTGCTTGTAATACACGTTAACCGTCGCGTGAGAATCCGTAACAAAGGAAGCCGTGTAGACTGTAGTATTCTCTGTGACAGCCTGAGTAGCGTCCTCCTCGGTGTACTCAGTTACGGCTGTTGTCGCGGGAACAGTCTTTCTCTCGACCGCGTTACAGTCGGAGCAGGTGTACTTTATAACGCCTGACTCTGTATCTGTCGCCGCCTTTTCAACAGCGCCGCTGTCCCAATTGTGCTGCCACGAGTTGCTCTTGCAGGAGTCAACGCTAGAGCCTGTTGAGATCGACGCGGAGTTTGAGGTCATTTCAGGCGATGAATAGAGCAGATAATTTATATTCTTTGTGAGCTTTTCGCTGTAAACCGTCGAGTTGTTAACATTAACATTGACAACGGTATTCGCGCTTCTTGAGGTTGAGTCTGTGTAAGACTTCTGGCTTGACTGAGAAAGGTTTACGCCCATTCCGCGTGAGCCAGCGGCAAATACGGTCGCGCCGTTGATTGTTACAGTGCCGTCGGAATCAATGGGAGAGTTGTCGCCGCCGCTTCTCATTGAGAGAACAGTAACCGTTCCGCCGAGCAGGTTGATAGCGCCGTTGGAGTCGAGTCCGTCGCCGTCGCAGTTAACATAAAGACTTCCGCCGTAGACGTTGAGCGAGTAATTTGATGAGCCCTGTGCTCCCTGCTGACCTCCCGGTCTGCCACCGGGTCGGAAGCTGTCACCGCCGCCGTTCTGACGCGGGTCTGAACCGTTAGAGCTGCCGCCCGCGGCGTTGATTCCGTCGTCGGAGGCTGTGACATAGAGCTTGCCTGAGTAAACGTTTACCAAGCTTCCCTCCAAGCCCTCGTAGCTGGAATAGATCGTGATTTCGGGATCGCGCTCATATCCGCTCTCAGAGCCGAGAGTCAGAGTAGAATCCGCGTGAACGCCGTCGTCGCCCGAGTAAACGTTAAACGTACCGCCCGTGATAGTTACGTAGCCGTCCGAATGTACGGCGTCGTCGGCGGTGTTGAGGTTAAAGGTACCGCCTGTAATTTCAATCATATTTGTCGGAGCCTCGGCGTTTTCATTATTGCCGGAGGATTTGATACCCTTACAGCTCATTGTATCCTTGTTGAAGGACGAGCTGTTGTAACCGTCGAGAGTCTTGATGTCAAATGTGCCGCCTGTGATCTTGAGATACTCAGCCGCCTGGATTCCGTCGCCCTGAGTGTGAATATCAAAAGAGCCGCCGTTGATTGTCACCGTTCCTGCTGAGTCAGTGTCGCCCTCGTCAGGCTCGGACTTGATGCCGTCGTTGTCAGCGGTGACGTTGAAGGTACCGCCGTTGATTGTAACGCTGCCGTCGGAAGCTATGGCGTTATTAGCGGCTGAGGCGGTGATCGTGCCGCTGTTGATTGTAAGCGTTGCCTCGGCGCCGCCCTTGATACCGTTCTTGGCGTTACCCACGGCTTTGAGAGATCCGTCGCCGAAAATCGTAAGCGACGAGGTGCTCTTGAACTTGATCGCCGCTCCCTCAAAGTCGGAATTTGTAGCTTCCGTTGAGGCGTCCTCGTTATCGGTGATCGTTGAGGCTCCCTCAAGCTTGAGCAGCGTCGCGCTTGAGCCCTTCATAACAACAGGAGCCGTTGTTGACGATGAGAGCGTGAGGTTGTCGAAAATCAGAGTCACGTCCTTGAGACCCTTTCCGACGACGATATTGCCCTCGGAGCAGCTTCCCGTTACGCGATAGGTGCCCGCGGCTGTGATCGTCAGTGTCGTGCCCGAGATCGAGTAACCGCTGCCCGCGGATGTCTCGGCGATACCGCTGTCCGAGAAGGTCAGCGCAGCCTGTTCCTTTGAGTACGCGGAGGCTGTTGCCAACGGGAACATTGACAAAAGCATAACCGCCGACAGTAAAATGCCGATAAATTTTTTGAGCTTCATTTTAATTCCTCCGTTTCATTGTAAATAAAGCGCGTCAGGATAATAAAAATCCTGTATTACACTTAGATAATACAGGACTTTTTTGATAGTTTTATGAACTTTTATTGAAGCTTGACTGAAACTTCAAATTTATATTCGGGCAGAAGCTCTCCGCTCTCTGCATCAACGCCGATAAACACCACATTATCGTCAAAAACCTCGACGTAATAGCCCTGAGCGTTGTAGCCCTCGCCGTCGTTGTAATCGAGTCCTCCGTCCTCAGTCTTGAGCGCGGAGCCCGCAAGCGCGGGAATATGGAGCATATGGCAGGCTGAGCCGTTCAGGTTGGTGTAGTTGTTGCCGACGGAAAAATCCTCGTGCGAGTGACCTGAGAGAAAAATCAAGTCTTTGTACTTTTCGAGCAGTCCTTTAAGGCGTTTTGTGGAGCCGAATTTTTCGCTGAGAAGTACGCCATGCGCGCAGACTCCTACGCCGAAGCTTTCAATCGGACAGTGCTCAATGAGGAAGATCCTTCTCTTGCCGTAGTTTTCCTTTAGAAGCTTTTCAACCCAAAGGAGCTGTTCCTCGGAGAACTGGTCGGTACAGCTCGGGTCGTAGTCGCCCTCGATCGCCATAAAGATGAACAAATCTCC
>CACYDB010000144.1 GCA_902773035.1 uncultured Ruminococcus sp.
CCCACACAGCCTGCTACAGCGGCTCCTACACAGCCTGCTACAGCCAAGCCCACACAGCCCGCGACAGCGGCTCCTACACAGCCTGCTACAGCCAAGCCCACACAGCCCGCGACAGCGGCTCCCACACAGCCTGCTACAGCCAAGCCCACCGAGCCCGCTACAGCAGCTCCCACAAAGCCGGTCGAGACACAGGCTCCTACAGAGCCGGCTGAGACAGAAGCGCCGACAGTAACCGAGCCGCCGACACAGCCGGATGAAACATCTGCTCCGACTCAGCCCGAGCCTACGGAAAAGCCGACAGAAGCAACACAGGCTCCCACACAGGCACCCACGGAGGCTCCGACAGCAGCTACACAGGCGCCTACAGAGGCTCCGACAGTCGCTCCCGCCACTAAGGCTCCGACCCAAAAGACTGAGACTAAGTCCACCACAAAAACTACTAAAACCTCAAAGAAGGAGAATCCGATCAAGGTCTCAATAAAAAATAAGACAATTAAGCTTAAAAAGCTTAAAAAGAAAAGCCAGAAAATCAAGGCCATCACAGTTAAAAACGCAAAGGGAAAAGTAAGCTATAAGCTTGTGGACGTTCCGGATAGAATCAAAAAACTTGTGAAAATCAACTCAAAGGGCGTGATTACGTTTAAAAGCTGGGCAAATGCCAAAAAGGGTACTTACGCAGTTGAAGTTTCTGTGAGCGCAAAAGGAACAAGCAAATACAGAGCGATGAAAGTAACCAAAACAGTTAAAATCAAGGTTAAGTAACATCCCCGGGCTGCCGCGTTTTGCGGCAGCCCTTTGTGTAGAGGTTTTGATTTTTTTAATGTCCTATACTACTCAAATTCTACTATTATTTAATCTATATAGAAAATAAAAAAAGAAAAAGGGGCTGTCGCAAATGAGCGGCAGCCTCTCATAATATAATAAGGTCGGAAAGATAACTTCTGAAATGAAATTATCTTTCCGACCTTTTTGCAACTAATTTATGTTGTACTTAATTGAACATCGGTGTTGAGAGGTATCTTTCGCCTGTGTCGGGGAGGACGGCGACGATGATCTTACCCTTGTTCTCGGGACGCTTTGCGAGAACTGTTGCGGCGTGTACCGCGGCGCCTGAGGAAATACCTACAAGGAGTCCTTCGTGGTTGGCGAGAGCCTTGCCCGCGGCAAAAGCCTCTTCGTTTTCTACGGTGATGATTTCGTCATATACCTGTGTGTCGAGCGTGTCGGGAACAAAGCCCGCTCCGATACCCTGGATCTTATGCGGTCCCGGTGTGCCCTTTGAGAGAACGGGGGAGGTTGCGGGCTCAACGGCTACTACCTTTACGTTAGGATTCTGACTCTTGAGATACTTGCCGACGCCCGAGAGTGTTCCGCCCGTGCCTACGCCCGCGACAAAGATATCGACCTTGCCGTCTGTATCGTTCCAGATCTCAGGACCTGTGGTGTTGAAGTGAGTAGTGGGATTGGCGTTGTTTGTGAACTGGCTGGGGATAAAGCTGTTCTCGTATTCCTCGGCGAGCTGATTTGCCTTTTCAATTGCGCCCTTCATACCCTTTGAGCCCTCGGTCAGAACGAGCTCGGCTCCGTACGCCTTTAAAAGATTT
The DNA here is from genome assembly GCA_902773035.1 of uncultured Ruminococcus sp. GTDB lineage: Bacteria > Bacillota > Clostridia > Oscillospirales > Acutalibacteraceae > Ruminococcoides. The sequence continues at coordinate 1,605 of CACYDB010000144.1, forward strand.
CTGCGCTCGACGCTCATGGTCTCGGGCATTGTGAGGATGATCCTGTAGCCTCTTGAAGCCGCTACGGCGGCAAGTCCTATACCTGTGTTGCCGCTTGTCGGCTCGATGATCACGGCGCCCTCTTTAAGAACTCCGCTCTTTTCGGCTTCGTCGATCATAGCTCTGGCTATTCTGTCCTTAACGCTTCCCGCGGGATTGAAGTATTCAAGCTTGCCTACGACGGTAGCTTCAAGGTTGTTTTCCTTCTCGTAGTTTTTGAGCTCGAGCAGGGGTGTGTTTCCGATTAAGTCTGTGATTTTGTTATATATTTTCATTAGTAAAACTCCTCTTTAAATATTTTGAATAAAATTTTGAATCAGCGTGATGTGAACAAGAGTCAACATCGAACTCTGCATCTGTAATAATTCATAATTGCCTCCATAAAACATATAAAGCCTACTGACTTTATAGGCATTATAACACCATAAGCTTTTTATGTCAACAGTTTTTTTGTTTTTCTTGAAAAATTTTTTGATTTCGGTATAATATAGGAAAGAGGTGATTTGTTTGCGAAAGGCTTTATGTATAATACTGTGTCTTATAACAGCTCTCGGGTGCGCGGCTGTATTTCCTGTTTCTGCCGCGGATAAAACAGGGAAGATATATAACTTTGTTCCCGAGGCTGAGGAGTTTTACCCCGGGGTTGAGGATTATATCGCCGCCGCTCTCAGAGAGCATAAGGAGAGCATCAATGTGGCTAAGTTCGGGGTAACGCTTAATAATATAATATATGTTTTTAAATCGACCGTGTTTGATAATCCCGATATTTTCTATGTTGACGCGTCGATCATCAATTACAAGTACAATAACGCCACCAATCGCGTTGAGATAATTACTCCGACATATCTCTGCTCAAAAAGCAAGCAGGCTTCAATGACGAAGAAGTTCAATAAGGCGGTCAAGTCGTTTGTTTCGGGTATAGATCCCTCGTGGAGCGACTTTACAAAGGCGCTTATCCTTCACGACAGGATAGCCGTCAATTGCACATACAAGGATGACGGTTTGTTTTCCTTTACGGCTTACAGCGCGCTTGTTACGGGCAGGAGCTTGTGCGAGGGATATTCCAGAGCGTACAGCTATCTTTTGTCGCTCGTAGGCGTTGACAGCAAGATCATCAATAATGACAGCAAGAGGCATTGCTGGAACTGCGTTAAAATAGGGAATAGCTGGTATCATATCGACGTGACCTCCGACGATCCGACTCCCGATACCTGCGGCTTTGTTCAGCATAAATACTTTTTGTGTACAGACAGCCGTCTTTTGTCGATCTCAAACGGGTATCACAAGGGCTTCCTCGGTGACGCGACCTTTAATGATGATTATTCCTGTACGAGCTCAAAGTACAATACGGTATTCGCGAGAAGCGTTACATCTCAAATCGTTTACGCTGACAAGTCCTATTACTTTATAAACAACAATTACAAGGGTAAGCATCAGCCAGCCCTGATTCGCCGTAAAAACGGCAGTAACAAGGTTTTGAAGCTTATTACGGACAAATGGTATTATAAGAATAAATACGCGTATGAGGATTCGTTTTCCAAGCTCGGAGTTAAGGGTAATTCGATTTACTTTAATACGAAACGCTCTGTTTACAGGTATAATCTGAGCACAAAGAAGTTTAAGCGGCTCCATACGCTCCCGTCGTTCAGAACTAAGAGCTTCTACGGAATCACCGTTAACGGCAATTACGCTTACGCTACGCGCTATAATTCGATGATGAAGAAGAAGGAGACTACTAAGCTTATAAGGTTTACAAAGAACAAGCCTCTCGTTATTCCGTACAGGCAGTACACGAGTATGAATATGGAGAAGAAGTCGAAGTTTAAGTTTACGATTTACGGCGGCAGCGGTAAGGTCAGGTATAAAACGTCCTCGAAGAAAATCGCCTCGGTTAATAAGAAGGGCGTGATCACGGCGAGGAAGAAGGGTAAATGTACTGTTACGGCGGTTAAGAACGGGTATAAGTTTAAGCTGAAGGTAAGGGTAAGATAAGAGTTTAAGTCAATACATAAAAAAATCGGAGTCGTCGCAATTGCGACGGCTCCGATTTGCTTTACTGAATTATTTAACTGTTACCTTGACCTTCTTGGCTACGCCGTTCTGAGCGTAAGCGAAGATATAAGCGGTGCCCTTCTTGACGCCCTTGATCTTGCCCTTGGAGTTGACCTTTACTACTGACGGTTTCGATGATTCAAAGGCTATCTTTCTGTGATTCTTAATCTTGAGCTTCTTGGACTGAGCGACGACCTTTGTCTTGAGAGTGAACTTCTTGCCCTTCTTGAGCGTGAGCTTGCTCTTGGCGTTGGTGAATTTGATGCTCTTGGGGTTTCCTACCTTGCCGCCCTTTGTTGCAGCGTGGATTACCTTTGATACGGAGACTACCTTGTCGCCGGAATTAACCGCTATAACCATAAACTTGTAGTAGGTGCCCTTCTTGAGCTTCTTCTGAGTGAAGCTTGTCTTGGAAACGGTTGCGAGCTTTTTGTATGCCTTGCCGCATTTGCCGCCCATAACAATGTATGTCTTAGCGCCCTTGACCTTGCTCCAGGAAACCTTTATCGCGGACTTGGATACCTTAGCAGCCTTTGCCTGAAGCGCTGAGAATTTGGTTCCCGCGGGATCCTTGTCGTCCTTGAGAAGTGTTATTAACCTAACAGCGTGCTTAGAGGCTCCTTCATCATAGCTAATGGGAATTCGTGAGCTGTGATCAGTTGTTGCCGGTTCTGTAGCTTGTGTAGCGGGAGCTGTTGTCGGAGTCTCTGTAGTCGGCTCTGAGGGCTCTGTTGAACCTGTTGATGACGGGTCTGTTGAGGTTGTATCTGAGGGAGTTGTCGCGGAAGTTGTGCCCTCGGGATTTGTTGAGGTTGTATCGCTTGTGTCGGAGGGATCTGTGGGAGTGGTTGTGTCGCCTGTATCGGAGGGGTTAGTCGCGCTTGTGTCGGATGTTGACTGTGAAGCGTCGGGTGATGTTGTATCGCTTGAGCCTGTGGGATTTGTGTCCTCGCTTGAGCCTGTGGGATCCTGAGAAGCGGGCTGAGAGGCTGTTGAAGGCTCCTCGGCGCTGATTTCAAGAGTATGCTTGAAGGTTGTGTCCTTGAGCGCGCTTAAATCGTTTAAGTCGCTGATTACGATTCCCTCGTCGATGTCGCTCTTGGGCAGGTTCTCGTCGTCGGGATTTGTCATAAGCTCGATTTTGCCGTCGCCCTCAGCCTTGACCTTAAAGGTGATCGTGAAGAGAACTGCTTCGGTTGTGAAGTCGATTCCCTTGTGGCGTGAGAAATTGATTTTAACTCTGTCGGTGAGGTAGGTGTCCTTGTATTCGGGAGTATCGAAATCGGGATTGAATACTGCCTCGGGAACGTTGGGAACTGTAACCTTGGTTACTTCGAGTACCTCGGGTGTGTACATAATGAGGAACTGTCCGTCCTCGATGATTTTTGAGCACTGCATTGAGCAGGTATAGACGGCTGTTGAGCCTACTTCTGCGTCGTAGTCTGTTTCGGTTTTTGCGTATCCTACGCCGTCTGTAAACTTATTGTCAACCAAAGTGATCTTGGAAGTCGCCGCGCTGACCGCCATTACGGAAAATGTTCCGATAAGCATTAACGCGGCAAGTATAAGTGCAAGTGTTTTTTTCATAATAGTAAAACCTCCTTTTTACTCCATTATATTCTACCACATAGTAAATCAAAAATCTATAGTTAAATGTGTATATTTTTTCGTGATATTTTTGGTGCTTTTGAATAGCGTGTTTTTGTGGACTTTACTATTTTAATGTGTTATCATTAGTATAACAATATATCAGGAGGTTCTTTTATGAAAAAGATAATTTCTGTTTTACTCTGCGCCGCGCTGGTATTTACGGCGGGATTCTCGCTTGTATCCTGCTCGGGCGGCTCTGAGGAATCGACTAACACTGACTATAATCTTACCGATAAAATCGCTGACGGCGCGATTTTGCACTGCTTCTGCTGGAATTTTGAGACGATCTCAAATTCGCTTGAGGATATTGCGGCGGCGGGCTACAGCGCGATTCAGACCTCGCCCATTAACGAGTGTCTTGTCGGCGAGAGCGGCGGTATGCAGCTTTACGGCAACGGTAAGTGGTATTATCATTTCCAGCCGACAGATTATAAAATCGGCAACTATCAGCTCGGTACGAGAGATGAGTTCAAGGCTATGTGTAAAAAGGCTGAGGATCTCGGCATCAAGGTCATAGTTGACGTTGTGCCTAACCATACTACTCCGACTACGAGCGCTATCAATAAGAATCTGCTTGACGCTGTGGGCGGAATCGACAAGCTTTATCACAAGAATAACGATAAGGATATTTCAAACTGGGGCGACAGGCTGCAGTGCACTACTTATAAGATGGGCGGACTTCCCGATATCAATACCGAGAACAAGGCTTATCAGGATTACTTTATCGCGTATCTTAACGATTGTATTGCCTGCGGAGCTGACGGCTTCCGCTATGACGCGGCTAAGCATATCGCTCTGCCCGATGATCCGACTGAGACTAAGGGCGTTAAGAATAACTTCTGGACGAGAGTTACTAAGGAAATCAAGAACGCGGGTAAAATCTTCAATTACGGCGAGGTTTTACAGGGTGATAACGATCGTATCGGCGATTATATCGACACTATCGGCGCTTGTACTGCGAGCACCTACGGCTCTAAGCTCCGCAACGCCGTTATGCAGTGCGACGTTGACACGGCTTATGTTGAGGATCTTAAGGTCGGCGCGAATGAGAACTGCGTAACCTGGGTCGAGTCTCACGATAACTATATCAATGACGGCAACTGGGCGGCTATGGAGGATGAGTTTGTAATTGAGGCTTGGGCTATTATCGCTGCCAGAGCTAAGGGTACTCCGCTGTTCTTCGACCGTCCGTACGGCAACTCCATTGACAATCAGTGGGGAACTATGAACCGTATCGGCGCGAGCGGTAATATGTTCTATAAGGATAAGAGAGTCGCGGCGGTCAACTTC
>CACYDB010000145.1 GCA_902773035.1 uncultured Ruminococcus sp.
ACAGGCCGTCACCAGCCAACTATCTTCGGCACTACAGGGCTTAACTTCCGTGTTCGGTATGGGAACGGGTGGACCCCCTGCGTCATCGACACCAACTTTGTCATCATTTCTGACGACTAGATTAGTATATCACAACTGTTTGGAAAATGCAAGTGTTTTTTGAAAATTTTTTTAAAAATTTTTTCGCGCGAAATATCACGCCTATTGACGAAATTATTAAAAAAGAGTAAAATATAGAGTGGTGATCAATATGCCAAACACAAAAACATTTGACACATATTTAAAGCTTTGCTCGCTTTCCGTATACCGCGGTATACTCTCGCGCAGCGCGATCAAAGGATACCGTAATCTGCTCAGGGCGTCGGGCTGGGCTCCCGAGGAGTTTCTCTCGGCTTACGGAGAGTTTCTGTCGCTCCTGTGTGAGCGCTCGGTCAGCGACAGGCTCGCCTACACCATTACGGAGGCGGCGCTCTTTGACGAGAACGCCTTTACCCTCGCCGCCGCGGGCGGTAAGGCAGATAAGCTTCCCGAGGCTACGGTCTGCGCTGTAAAAAATGACTATGAAATCATCAGAAGTCTGTGCTCGCTCGACGCGGAGGACATTATCTCCGAATATGAGCAGAGTCATCCCGAGTTAAAGGACATACTTGCCGCTCTGCCGAGGTTTAAGCAGGGTGAGCCCGCTGAGGAATTCAGCTCGGAGTTTGATATCGAGAGCTTGCAGAGCTTCCACAAACGCAACGGCTGCGGAATGTTCGCGCGCTACAAGGCGTTTGTCTGGCGCGACGGCGATATCAGACCTGTCGAGCACCCCGATAAGATCTCGCTCGACGACTTCACGGGCTATGAGACTCAGAGAAACAAGGTGATTGAGAATACCACCGCGTTTCTCGAGAATAAAACCTGCAACAACTGTCTGCTTTACGGCGATATGGGCGCGGGAAAGAGCTCTACCGTCAAAGCTATAGGAAACGCGTTCCGCTCGAAAGGTCTCAGGATCGTGGAAATGCCTAAGGAGAGACTTATGGACTTTCCTATCCTTGTTGATAAGATCGCGGGGCTGCCGATGAAGTTCATCATCTTTATCGACGATTTGTCGTTCAGGCATCAGGATCAGAGCTACACCTCGCTTAAAGCCGTGCTCGAGGGCGGGCTTGCCGCGAGACCTGAGAACGCTCTGATTTACGCGACCTCGAACCGACGTCATCTTGTCAAGGAAAGCTGGCAGGACAGGGATACCGACGACATTCACCGCCGCGACAATATGCAGGAAACGCTGTCGCTGTCCGACCGCTTCGGACTCGCGGTGTGCTACAGCAATCCCGCAAAGCAGGAGTACCTCGACATTGTTCACGCTCTCGCAAGGAGCGCGAATATCACTATGAGCTCCGAGGAGCTTGAGGCAGGCGCTGAGCGCTTCGCTTTAGGCAGAGGAGGCCGCTCGCCGAGGTGCGCTAAGCAGTACGTTGAATCACTTATGGTCTAAAATCCTCAGTTCAGGAGGCAGAAATGAACAGAAAAATCCTCTCCGCGTTGATCGCGGTTATGATAATAATTTCGTCCGTGATGTTTACATCCTGCGGCGAAAAGAAAGAATATCCCGTAACCCTCGGTCAGACGGTTATTGAAAAGGAGCCTGAGAAAATCGTCGTTCTCACCAAGAACCTCGCCGACATTATCTCCACCATAGGATACGACGTTAAGATGGTGGGCAGGAGCGATGAGGTTACGCAGAAGGGCGTTCAGGTCGTTCCGAGTATGGGCACGGCTCACAGCCCCTCGGTCGCCTCGATGGACGAGGTCGGAGCCGAGGTTATCTTCGCTGACAGCACGCTCGACCCCGGCATTAAGGAAAAGCTCGAGAAAAAGGGAATGGACGTCGTGATTCTTGATACGGCGAGCACTCCCAAGCAGGTCAGCGGTCTGTACAAGAAAATCGGCAGAGTTCTCGGCGGCGACATCACGGGTACTCAGGAGGGCAGAGAAGCCTACGCCAAGCTCAGTGATACTCTCAAAAGCGTTCGCGAGGCGGCGAATAATGACAGCAACAATATTGTCAGGACTATCACCTACCTCTACATTGACAACGGCGTGCTAAAGACCTTTAATCAGAACACCTGGGGCTCGACTATGCTCGGGCTGACGGGAGCTATAAATGTCTTTAAGACCGCGGAGACCGACGTTGTGGACAACGCGGCGCTCTCACTCTCGAACCCTGACTTTATCTTCTGCGCGGACAAGACTACGCAGGAATATATAGCGTCGAGCAAGTCGCTCAAGAAGCTTAACGCGCTGAAAACCGGCGCTGTGTTCATCATTCCCTACGATGATATTACGATGCAGGGTAACACGGCTCTAACGACTCTCGAAACAATGCTCAGGAATATGTACCCGGAGGATTTCAACTCGTAATGGCTCAGGCGTTTAAACACTTTAAGACTATAACGCATCATCGCCACAAGGTAATAGCCAACTGCTTCCGCGCCGGAATTTTGTGGAGGGGACTGCTTCACGATCTCTCGAAATACTCCCCCACCGAATTTATCCCCGGAGCTAAGCACTATCTCGGCGACCGCTCTCCGAATGAGGGTGAGCGCGAGGACTACGGCTATTCTAAGGCGTGGATGCATCATAAGGGCAGGAACCGCCACCACTTTGAGTACTGGACTGACTACAGCCCCGTCACGAAGAAGATGGAGGGCGTGCCTATGCCGAAGAAGTTTTTGATCGAGATGTTCTGCGACAGGGTCGCGGCGAGCAAAATCTACAACGGCAAGAACTACAAGGATTCCACTCCGCTGGAGTATTTTCTTAACGGGCGTCAGAGGCGCGGGGCGCTGATTCATCCCAAGACCTCAGACGAGCTCGAGATGCTGCTCAGGATGCTTGCGGAAAAGGGAGAAAAGGAAACATTCAAATATATCAGAAAGATGAGGAAGAACAATGTCAAAGGTTAATGATACAATCAACGCTATGATTGAGTATTTTAAGGGCGACGTCAAGCGTATTCATCATTTTTTGAAGGTATACACGATCGCGAGGACGATCGGGCTTAATGAAAATCTGCCCGAGGACGTTCAGTATCTGGTTGAGATAGCGGCGATCACTCACGACATAGGTATCAAGGTCAGTGAGGAGAAGTTTGGCTCTGCGGCAGGCGAGTATCAGGAACAGGAAGGTCCCGCGGAGGCTGAGAAGCTCTTATCGGGGCTTGGCTTTGAGGAGGAGTTTATCGACAAGGTATGCTACCTTATCGCTCACCACCACACCTACAAGGGCTTTGATAACGCGCCGTTCAGGATTCTGGTTGAGGCTGACTTCCTCGTTAATATCTACGAGGAGCACATCAGTATGGAGCTCGCGAAGGGAATCAAGACAAACATTTTCAGAACAGAGTCGGGCAAGAAAATGCTTGAGGAAATGTACGGAATTTGATTTTTGAATATATGCAAACAGAGCCGTCGCGTTAAGCGACGGCTCTGCTGTATTTATATTGATTATTTGATTACTCTTACCTTGATTACGCCTTCAACAGCCTCAACAGCAGCTACTGAGCTGTCGTCGTCGGCGTCTACGATAGCGTAGCCGAAATCGCCGCGGCTCTTGGCCTCGATTGCCTTGAGTCCCGAAACGGCTGAGGTGATGCTCTGAACAGCGTCGCCCTTGAACAGTACGCAGTAACGTACAGCGCCTGACTTAGCCATTGTAACGTTGGGATAGTTTACGGAGTTTACGATGTTGCCGCGCTCGAGGTACTCCTTGACCTGATCGGCAGCCATTACAGCGCAGTTGTCCTCGCTCTCGGGAGTTGAAGCTCCGAGGTGAGGCATACAGATTACGCCCTCCTCGCCGAGAACCTCGTCTGTGGAGAAGTCTGTAACATACTTGGCGACCTTACCTGACTTGATACCGTCGAGCACTGCCTGAGCGTTTACAAGACCGTCACGGCTGTAGTTGAGGATCCTGACTCCGTCCTTCATCTTTGCGATTGCCTCGGCGTCGATCAGATCCTTTGTATCGGGAAGGAGCGGAACGTGGATCGTTACGTAGTCGCTCTGTGTGATAACGTCGTCAACTGTGGGATAAACCTGAATTGACGGGTCAAGCTTTAATGCGTTGTTTACGGAGAGGAAGGGATCGTAGCCGATTACCTTCATTCCGAGAGCTACGGCGGCGTTGGCTACCAGAAGTCCGATAGCTCCGAGACCTACTACGCCGAGAGTTTTGCCGAGGATTTCTGGACCTACAAACTGACCCTTGCCTTTCTCAGCCATTTTACCTACGGCGTCGCCGTTGCCCTTGAGCGTTTTAGCCCACTCGATACCCTCAACGACCTTACGTGAGCTGAGGAGAAGTCCCGCGATTACGAGCTCCTTAACAGCGTTTGCGTTAGCGCCCGGTGTGTTGAAAACTACGATACCCTTGTCGGCGCATACGTCCTTGGGGATATTGTTTGTGCCCGCGCCGCAGCGTGCGATCGCGAGAAGGCTCTCGGGCATTTCCATATCGTGCATTGAGGCGGAACGTACGAGAACCGCGGTCGGATTCTCTACGGCGTCGCCTACGTTATAGTTGTCGCCGAGACGGCTTGTGCCGTTGGGCGAGATTTTATTTAAAGTTAAAACATTAAACATATTGATTACTCCTATATGATAATTCCGAATAGATTACGCGTTTTCAGCCTCGAACTTCTTCATAAACTCAACGAGCTTCTCTACGCCCTCGATTGGCATAGCGTTGTAGATAGAAGCGCGCATACCGCCTACTGTTCTGTGACCCTTGAGGTTTACGAAGCCTGCACTTGTTGCCTCTTTGATGAACTTGGCGTCGAGCTCGTCGTTGCCTGTTACGAAGGGAACGTTCATAAGTGAGCGATCCTCCTTAACGACTGTGCCCTTGAACATCTTGCTGTTGTCGAGGAAGTCGTAAAGGATAGCGGCTTTCTTCTCGTTGTACTTCTTCATTTCCTCGAGTCCGCCCATATCCTTGATCCACTTGAAGATCTTTCCGCAGATGTAGATATCGTAGCAGGGAGGTGTGTTGTACAGAGAGCCCGCGTCAGCCTGAGTCTTGTACTTCATCATTGTCGGTGTGCCCGGGAGAACGTCGTCTGTGATTAAATCCTCACGGATGATTACGACCTGGAGTCCCGCGGGACCTGCGTTCTTCTGAACGCCCGCGTAGATTACGCCGTATTTCTCAACGTCTACAGGCTCGCTGAGGAAGCAGGAGCTTACGTCGGATACGAGCGGCTTGCCCTTTGTGTTGGGAAGTGTGTGGAACTTTGTACCGTAGATGGTGTTGTTCTCACAGATGTATACATAGTCCGCGTCCTCGCTTATGGGAAGGTCGGAGCAGTCCGGAATATATGAGAATGTCTTGTCCTCTGAGGTAGCAATCTTGTTAGCCTTGCCGTAGATCTGAGCCTCGGCGAAAGCCTTCTTAGCCCACTGACCTGTAACAATGTAGTCGGCAACCTTGTTCTTCATCAGGTTCATCGGAATAGCCGCGAACTGAAGTGACGCGCCGCCTTGAAGGAAAAGAACCTTGTAGTTATCGGGAATATTCATCAGCTCGCGGAGGTCTTTCTCTGCGTCCTTGATGATATCGTCGAACCACTTTGAACGGTGGCTCATTTCCATAACGGACATACCGCTGCCCTTGTAATCGAGCATTTCCTCTGCGGCTTCCTTAAGAACTGACTCGGGAAGTACCGCGGGACCTGCGGAGAAGTTATAAACTCTTGACATAGTAATTACTCCTTTACAATTTAGAATAAACTGAATTACCTATTTTTTCATCATACGTTAAAATTATACTCTTTTCAAAAAAGATTGTCAATGATTTAACGATTAGATAAAACAGACTATATGCGAAAAAATCTAGTGAAAATCTACAATATTAGCGGTTAGCCGTCAGCAGTCGGCGGTCTATGGTAAAAAAATCAGGCAGAGTTTCCTCTGCCTGAGCTGATTTTACGCTTTCATTTCGCCTACTACGGCGCGGATATCGTCGCGCATACGGATCGCCTCGCGTCTTGTGGCTTCGGCAAAGTCGTTCTCTGTCGCGCCGTCCTCCTTTTTCCACGCGCACATAATGCCGCGGCTTGAATTGATTACCGCGCCTATGCCGTTTTTGTCAAAGGCGTACTTGACATCATTGGCTCCGCCGCCTTGAGCGCCGTAACCGGGAACAAGGAAGAATGTATGCGGAAGCTTTTCTCTGAGCTCGCCGAGCATTTCGGGGTATGTCGCGCCCACAACGGCGCCTACTGCCGAGTAGCCGCTTTTGCCTGTGAGGTCTTTACCCCAGTTCTCGCACATATTGCCCATAGTTTCGTAGACGGTTTTGCCGTCGGTGATTTTATCCTGGAGCTCGCCCGAGCTCTTGTTTGAGGTCTTGACGAGGACGAAAATGCTCTTGTCCTTTTCTTCGCAGATTTTGAGCAGAGGATTGATACCGTCGGAGCCGAGGTAGCCGTTGACCGTCAGCGCATCCGCGCCGAAGGCTTCGACCTCGCTGCCTTCGATCTCAGTCGTACTGAGGTGAGCGGCGGCGTAGGCTTCCATTGTGGTGCCGATGTCGTTACGCTGGCCGTCGGTGATGACATACATTCCCTTTGACTTTGCGTAGGCTATAGTTTCGGCGAGAGCCTTGACTCCCTGCCAGCCGTACATCTCGTAGTAAGCCGCCTGCGGCTTTACCGCGGGTACGATGTCGCACAGCGCGTCGATTAACGCTTTGTTGAACTCTAAGAGAGCCTGAGCCGCTCCCTCGAGGTTTTTGCCGTACTTTTCAAAGCATTTTTCCTTTATAAACGACGGAACGTAGTCGAGCTTGGGGTCAAGTCCCGCGACCGTCGGATTCTGCATTTCTACGATTTTATCAATTAACCTCTGCATATTTTAAATCTCCTCGTCAAACTCAGTGTGCCTCTGTCTGAGGTTTTATATCCCCCGTACCGCTCGTTCCTATTTTGGTCTGCTGCGGGAGGGTAGGTTCTGCTCCTTTGATTTCATAAAAAATCAAACGTATTGTATTGCGTAATTACGCATTACGCATTCCGAATTCCGAATTAATAACTCAGTGTGTCTCGGTCTGAGCATATTTCTTATCACTTATCACTTACAACTTACCACTAACTAGCCGCTAACCACTAATCACTGACAACTAAGCTTACTCCATATCCAGCAGTTCAAGTCTAAGGTTTTTGTAGTCTGTTCTGTGCTGCTTGAGGAAGTCGATAGCTGTTCTCGGATGGCTGTTGCGCTGACCCGTAAGGATGTACGGGATGTCAAAGCCCCACTGAACGCCCTCTTCCTTGAGCTTCATCATATGGTTTTCGATCTGGTCAAGAATAGGCTCAACCATATATTTCGGGTTCTTCAAGAATCCGATGAGCAGCTCGCTCTGACAATTGCCCGCGCCTCTGCCCATACCCATAACCGTGCAATCGAGGAAGCTGACGCCCTCTTTGAGCGCGTCGATCGTATTTGCGAATGCAAGGCTCTGGTTATTATGGGAATGAATACCGATTTGCTTGTTGTATTTGTCGGCGTACTCGAGGTAGAGCTGTGAGAAATCACGGATCTGCTCGGGATAGAATGAGCCGTAGCTGTCTACGAGATAAATCACGTCTACGGGAGTCTGACCGAATATATCGAGCGCCGCTCGGATGTCCTCGGTTCTGTTCTTTGAAACAGCCATAATGTTGATCGCTGTTTCGTAGCCCATCTTGTGACAGTGCTCGAGCATATCGACGGCAATCGGGATCGTGCTGATATATGTCGCTACGCGCACCATATCGACAGGGCTTTCCTTTCGCGGTCTGATGTCCTTTTTGTAATCACAGCGGCCTACGTCAGCCATTACGGCGATTTTCATTGGACTGTTGTTGTCGCCGACGATCTCGCGGATTTTGTCGTCGTCACAGAATTTCCACTTGCCGAATTTGTCGGGTGAAAACATCTTCTTTGACGCCTTGTAGCCAAACTCCATATAGTCAACGCCTGCGTCTATATTATTTCTGTAGAGGTCCTTAACGAACTCGTCTGTGAAGAAAAAGTCGTTGCAGAGTCCTCCGTCGCGCATTGTCGCGTCAAGCACTCGTACGTCCTCACGTACCGATAACAAATTACCTTTTGACATTTTTTATATCTCCTCGTCAAACTCAGTGTGCCTCTGTCTGAGGTTTCTTCTCCCCCGTACCGCTCGTTCCTCTTATGGTCTGCTGCGGGAGGGAAAGTTCTGCTCCTTTGATTTCATAAAAAACCAAACGTATTTTATTGCGTAATTCCGAATTCCGCATTCCGAATTCCGAATTATTAACTCAGTGTGCCTCTGTCTGAGGTTTCTTCTCCCCCGTACCGTCAGTTCCTGTCAAGTTTGCTGCGGGAGGGTAGGTTCATCTTTTTATCTTAATTCTTAATTCTTAACTCTTAACTCTTCACTCTTCACTCTTCACTCTTCACTAAAAGCCTTCTTGCCGTCAACAAACGTATACTTGACCTTTCCGAACAGTGAAAGGTTCTTGAACGGCGTATTCTTGCTCTTGCCGTGGAGCTTCTCGGGGTCTACGGTGTATTCCTCGTTCATATCGAAAAGCACGATATCGGCAGGCGCTCCCGATTTGAGAGTTCCCGCGTTCAGTCCGAGAATCGAGGCGGGCTTTGTACTCATTTTGTCAATGAGCTCGCCGATAGTCAGATATCCCGTTTTAACGAGCATTGTGATTCCCGCGGAAAGTGAGGTTTCCATTCCGATTGAGCCGTTGGGCGACTTTTCAAAATCAGACTTTTCCTCGGGCGTATGCGGAGCGTGGTCTGTGGCGATCACGTCTATCGTGCCGTCAATCAGACCGTTTATGATCTCCTGTCTGTCCTCTTCGCGTCTGAGAGGGGGATTCATTCTATAGTCTGCGTCACGCTTCAAAAGCTCTTTTTCCGTCAGCGTAAAGTAATGCGGAGCTGTCTCGCACGTTACCTTAACGCCGCGCTTTTTGGCGTCACGAATCATTCGCGCGCTGTTCTTTGTGCTGACGTGGCAGATGTGCACGGGTACGTTCAGCGCGTCGGCAAAGGCTACCTCGCGCATTGTTCCGCAGTCCTCGGCTGAGTCGGGAATACCCTTTACGCCGAGCTCGCGGCTCACCTCGCCCTCGTTCATAATTCCGCCGTTAGCTATCGGCAGGCTCTCACAATGGGCGACGATTTTCATATCAAGCTCAGGCGCGCATTTCATAGCGTTTATGAGCATCTGAGTGTTCTCGACAGGTCGTCCGTCGTCGGAGAGCGCTATCGCTCCCGCGGCTCTGAGCTCGTCAAGGTCGGTCGCTTCCTTGCTCATAAGTCCCTTTGTGATGCTCGCGGCGACGTACACCTTAGCCTTAGCGGACTTTGCCTTGTCTAAAACGTATTTAACTGTATTCGCGCTGTCGATCGCGGGAACGGTGTTCGGCATACAAAGTAAGCTCGTTACTCCCCCCGCTGCCGCGGCGTTACAGCCTGTGATGATGTCCTCCTTCTGAGTCTGGCCCGGGTCGCGCAGGTGGACGTGCATATCCACCAGTCCCGGAGCCGCTGTCAGTCCCTCGGCGTTGATGATCTCGTCGGCGGTGTCAAAGCTGCCTATGCCCGAGATTTTGCCGTTTTCGATAAGGATATCGGCTGTTTTATCTAATTTCTGAGAGGGGTCTACCACTCTCGCGTTCTTGATTAATATACTCAAATCAATACCTTCTGTCTCTGGGAGGTCTTTGGCTTGTGTTGCGGTTTCTCTGCGGCGCGCCCGAGCGTGTTCTGTTCTGAGGCGGGCGGCGTCTGTTCTGCGGAGGTCTGCCCTGCGGCGCTCTCTGCTGAGGCGGTCTGCGGCGCTCGGCTGAGGAGTGAACCATTACCAAGTCGTTTTCTCCGCGGTTGGCGTTCTGTCTTCTGCGGGCGCGTTCAGCCTCACGCTGAGCCTGACGGCGCTCGGATTCTGCTCTGCGGCGTTCTTCCTCGGCTCTTCTGCGCTTTTTGATAGCTCTGTTGCGCTTGAAGGCGCGGAAGCAGTTTACGCAGAAATACTTGATGTGAACGAAAAGATATACGATAAACAAGCCTATTGCCTGTAAGCCTTTGAGCAGGAATCTGCCTGCTGCGGCGAGACCTCTGCCGATCGCGTAAAGTACGCCGAGAAGTCCGTCTAAGACCTCGCGTCTGTCGGCGCGGATCTGCTCGGACTCGCGCTTGGCGGCTGTGTACTCATCGACGGCTGTGTCAACGTCGGCGTAGGAGTACATTTCCTCTTCCTCGGGGATGTCCTCAAAGTATTCCTCGACCTGCTCAAATTCTTCGTCGGATTCGGGCTGAACGGCTTCGGGAACCGCTTCCTCCGTCTGAGCCGCTGCGGGTCGGATCTCCTCGGAAAGCTCCTCAGCCGCAAGCTGCTTTGCCTCCGCCAAGATATCAGCCTCGTTAAACTCGGGCTCGGCTTCGACCATCGCGCTTACGTCGGGAGAGATGTCGGGCTCGGTCTTGACCTCATAGTCGGGGTCGCGGTAGGCGTGTCTGAGAGCTTCCTCGACGGCGTCGTCAACTTCTTTTTCGCTGATTATCATAGGCTTGGCGATGGGAACTTCCTCGTCCTCGTCCTTGATAACGACCTCGTCGCTTACGCGCTTGATCGGGAGCGGCTTAGAGTCGCGCTTGATTTTCTTTTCGTGCTGAAGGGAAGCTTCGTGGTCAGCCTCGGCGAGTATCTCGTCGATCACGGGCTCGGAGACCTTCTTGACGGAATATGAGGTGTCGGAAACGATTTCTCGGCTTGCCTCGGGATTCTCGCGCTTGGGCTTGCCCTTCTCGTCAACGGGGTTGTAGTTCGTCATAAAGGTGTTGGTGGGCTTTGTGACGTCGAATATATGCTTACGCGGAATCTGCGTAGTTTCGGAAATTCTGTGCTCGTGGGCGAGCTCGTGAACGAGGTGCTTGTGCTTGCGTCCCGGGTTTTTGAGGTATTTGATCAGGAAGATCAGCACAACGATCACGACGATGATTCCGATCAGGGAGGCTCCGCCGTAGATGAAGTAGTTTTTGTACACCACAAAGAAGCTCTGCTCGATAATCTGCGTGCCCTCGATAATTGAGGCGAGGAGCTCCTTGTCGTCGGTTGTGAACTTCTCACCCGCGGCAGCCTGCATTGAAATCACGATATTCTCGCCGTTGATTATCGTGTTATACTGCTGAGCCTGGACGATTTTTTTGCCCATTTTGGTGCTCATATTGAGGTTTATGTAACGGACGTTGTTGTAATCGACGATCGAGGCTGACTTGTACGCGTTATCCTCGAGGAGCTTGTCCTTGACGGCGCTGATCTCGTCGTCGGAAAGCTTCATATAGTTGTCGACTTCCTTGCTGTCCGTGGTCTTTGTCATAGTGACGGTCAGGGTGAGGGAGCTGTCCTCCTTCATCGCCTGTAAATAGATGTCGTCAGCCACGAGAGTGTCCATAGTTTCCTTGTAGTCGAGTGAGAACTTGGAGAAATAGGAGTCGGTTTTCTCGCTCTCGCGTGTGATCGTTAACATATCGTTTGGAACAGGAATACTCATATTGAGCTCGTCGAGCTCGTAGGAAGTATTCTCGGCAAAGGCGGTCATAAAGCATGAGCCTAAAACCGCGGCGCAGACAATCATAACTGCGATAATACCGATTATTTTTTTCATTTGGGAACTACCTCCGCACAATTTCATACAAAGCTTATTGTACCATTTTACGACAATAAAAGCAAGAACAAAAGCAGATATTTACTAATAATTGTAAGTATGGTATAATATAGCCGCGAACAATTATTAAACACACGGTCATTTTGCTAAAGGAGAGTCTATGATTGAACACGAAATGCAGAGATTGCTATATAAAGCGAAGAACGATAACGAAGTAAAGCAGGCTCTGATCGCGACGAAAAGTGATCCCGACCCGCTTAAAGCCTTTTGCGAGACGGCTCAGAGGCTGGGCTATGACATTACTGCGGGCGAGCTGTTCGCGCACGGACTGACGATGAATGACGAAAAGCTCCGCGCCACTAACGGCGGTGGGAGCTTTGA
The DNA here is from genome assembly GCA_902773035.1 of uncultured Ruminococcus sp. Classification (GTDB taxonomy): domain Bacteria; phylum Bacillota; class Clostridia; order Oscillospirales; family Acutalibacteraceae; genus Ruminococcoides. The sequence continues at coordinate 12,080 of CACYDB010000145.1, forward strand.
GATCGAGGGCTGGAACGACCTTTATGAGAATTTTATGGAGGAGCTTCAATAATTCGGAATTCGGAATGCGAAATGCGGAATTAATTCAGGCGGTAAACTGTTGTTTACCGCCTGAAATTTTTAATTAATCATCAAACAAGGGTGTTGAGAAATATCTCTCCGCCGTGTCGGGAAGGACGGTGACGACCGTCTTGCCCTCGCCGAGCTTTTCGGCAAGCTTGAGCGCCGCGGCTACGTTTGTGCCGCTTGAGATTCCGCACATTATGCCTTCCTTGCGGGCTAAGTCCTTGGCGGTTTCGAGCGCTTCCTCGTCGGTGACGATGTAGATATTGTCGTAAATCTCGGTGTTGAGAATGTCGGGGATGATGCCGTCGCCGATACCCATTTGCAGATGGGTGCCGATCGTGCCGCCCGCTAAGATCGCCGCGTGCTCGGGCTCAACTGCCCAGATTTCGATGTCGGGATTCTGAGCCTTGAGCGTCTCGCCTATGCCCGTAATCGTACCGCCCGTGCCTATTCCCGAGCAAAATCCGTCTATCTGACCCGCGACCTGCTCCAGAATTTCGAGCGCTGTGTGGTGCTTGTGAGCCTTGACGTTGTTGGGGTTTTCAAACTGCTGAGGGACAAAGACTCTCTTGTCCTCCTCTGCCATTTTAAGCGCGGTTTTAAGGCACTCGTCGATACACGCGCAGATGTCGCCCGCGTCGTGAATGAGGATAACCTCGGCTCCGTAGTGGCGCACGAGCTTACGTCTTTCCTCGCTTACGGAGTCAGGCATTATGATGATCGTCTTATAGCCCTTGACGGCTCCTACGAGCGCGAGACCTATTCCCTGGTTGCCGCTGGTTGGCTCGACGATGATAGTATCATCATTGATAAGTCCCTGCTCCTCAGCCTTTACGATCATATTGTAGGCTGTGCGTGTTTTGATTGAGCCGCCGACGTTGAGTCCCTCGAACTTGACGTAGATATCGGCGTTGCCTTTTTTGTTCATTCTGTTGAGCTTTATCATAGGCGTGTGGCCTATAGCCTCGAGTATGTTATTATAAATCATAGAATTACTCCCGTAAATTACTATCTTCCATTATATAATAAGTTGAACATTTTTTCAACAGGAATTTTCACGCGGCTTTGGTTATTACCGCTACGCTTTATTAAAGCTGTGAAAAAATAAGCGGAAGCCTTGTGACTTCCGCTTTAATTGATTATTTTACCCTGACCTTCAGCTTAAGGGAAACTCCGTTTACCTTGATTTTCAGGGTTGTTTTTCCCTTCTTCAAGCCCTTGACCTTGATTTTTGAGGCTGAGGACTTGGAGATGATTTTTGCCTTCTTTGTGTTTTTGTAGGTATTCCTGACCGTTTTTGCCTTGCCTGTTATCTTTACGGTCGCGGTCTTGTTCCTTTTGACCGTTATACTCTTTTTTGAGAGCTTCGGCGAGGTTTTTACACTGACCTTGCAGCTGAGCTTCTTGCCGTTTGTGAGGGTCGCGGTCACGGTCGCGCTTCCCTTTTTGAGAGCGGTTATTTTGCCGTTCTTCACGGAAGCTACCTTTTTATTTGAGACGCTCCAGCTCTTGACCGCGCCGCCGCTGACCTTTAAGCTACAGGTCTTGCCCGCCTTGAGACTGACGGCGGTTTTGCTAAGCTTTGCCTTTTTCGCGGGAGCTTCGGGCTGAGCGGGCTCTGTCGCGGTTGTCGGAGCATCGGTCGCAGGCTCTTTTACGATAATCTCGCATTTGGCGGTAAGCGGAGCTTTATCGTCCAATCCTTCGCCGCTAAAGCTCGCGGTCGCGATTACTGTTACCTTGCCCGGCTTTTTGGCGGTGACAACGCCGTTAACGTAATCCACCTCGACAACAGAATCTTCGTTTATGTATCCCGGCTCCTCGCCCTCGATCTCAAAAATAGGGCGCGGATATTCGCACAGGTCGCCCTCGTACTCGAAGGACTTGTTGATCTGGAAGGTTTCGCCTACCTCGAGCGTTTTTGACTCGGGTGAAAGCTTTATCGCGGTCGGAAGCGACGGTTTTGCTTTGTCGGGATCGTAGATGTGATACGTACAGGATTTTTGCATTCCGTTGAACAGAGTCAGCGTTATGGTTACGTCGCCTTCTTTTTTCAATTCAACAGATCCGTCTCTGTTTACGGTCGCGACGCTCTCGTCGGAGCTGCTCCACTGTCCCGAGGCAAGCGCGTCATCCTTCGCTTCCTCGGGAATGATCGCGACATCAGGCAGCGCGCAGCTCTCGTAAATGAGATTTTCCGTATTCTCGTATGTTTCAAAATATACAGCCGTGGGCTGAACCATATCGGCGATCGCCTTAAACTGCGGTACCAATACGGTATCCTTTCTGAGCGCGATTTCGTCGCGGCTTACTCCTGTTTCCTTCTCGACCCAGCGGATGAAAACAGATCCTTCCGGCGCCTGCGCAGGCTCGCCCGCGTCGAGCAGGGTGTTGCAACGGAGGCGTTCGGTCTTGACAACCTTGCCGTCAACCTCGCTTGTTACGGTGTAGAAAACCTCTGACACCTTGTCGATATTAGAATCGCACCAGCTTCTGCGCGTATTGATAAAGTTTTTGATTTTGCCGACAATCTTATCGTAATCGTTGTAATCACTATCAATGTCTTTTGGGGATGTGTCCCAAAGCTCGTGATCCATATTCCACGACTGACGCAGTTCTTCCTTGTATCTGTCAATCACGCCGCCGTCGGAGGCGAGCTCGATAAGCTTTTCGTTAAAGACTTTCCAGCGGTTCTTGATCACCTCGACAAAATAGGGATCATCCTCTCTGAGCTTGTCGGTCCACTTCATACCTGTGCTGTTAAAGTCCATCAAATCGGGGTTCTCGTTACCGTCCCACGCGAGATCAAAATCCCACAGCGGTCCGAAGAACAGCTTGCCGCCGTTCTCCTTATGCAGATATGTGCTGTCGGTTAAGAAGGCGTCGCCGTTTTGCGAAAACTCCTGTATCATCCAGTAGTCAGCCGTTGACTGCATATCGAGCATAGCGGCTATTTTTTCGTGCCTATCGGCGTCGATTTTGCCGTCAGCCATAATCAGAGCGTCGAGCTCGTTTATGTAGTCGCGGATATATTTACGCTGAGCGGCTCGTCCCTCGGACAAGTCCTCGCTCTCAAATTCGGGATATCTGTTGATAAAAGAAATCTTGCTCGAATCAGCTGTAAACCAGTTGCTGCGGGGCTCATTGGCGTTCTGGAACGCGGTGTACAGCGACAGGAGATATCCGCCCGTAATACCGGGCTCGTCGGTAACGTCCTTCTTGATTTTGGAGATATTGACTCGCGACTCCTCGATGTCAATAAGCTCGCTGACAAAATAGTTGCCGAGGAACTTGCTTTCGCTCTCGCTGCCGATCATAACGACGTCTACGGGGATCATCTGAGGCGAGTATTTAATTCCCATCTGATCGCCCAGCCACATAGTTATTCTGTTAAGCATCAGCGAGGGATCTCCGCTGTTGGCAAGCAGCGCCCACTCCTTGCTCTCGCCCATTCCGAAAAGGTCGGCTTTTTTGTCGAGCTGGATTTTATAGGGCTTCTTATCGCTGCTCCATGTGGAGTTGCCCCTGCCCCTGATATAGTCGAGCTTGATTTCGCCCTCGGGGACGGAGGCTGAGCCGTACTCGCCCTCGTAGCCCTCGGGTAATACGAACTCGACTGAACCCACACACCTTACGGAATGGTCGGGACTTCCGTTCATCTGGGCAACAGTTCCGTATTCGTTGTCCGTATCGTCCGCCTTAGCCGCGGAAACGGCGTCCTTGCTCTCGTCAACCCTGACTATCAGCAGAGGAATATTGTTCTGCGGCGTAAGCGGAATTTCATCGCCGTCGGCGGCATTGGCGCACATAACGGCGGATAAACACAGCATAACCGAGATAATTACAGCGGTCGCGGCTTTGCTTAGTTTTGTAATTTTCTTTTTCATCTGCAACACTCCTTGTGAATGCTTTAGTTGGCTAAATTATAACATATGCCGCCTGTGTTGTCTATAAAAATCAGACTTTATTTATCGGAGATTTCGATTTTGCGGCGGAAAAAATCGCGGAGGCAGCTTTTGCCTCCGCGTCGGGTTATTTGATCAATAATTTACGATGTGACTCCCTTATTTCTGGCTGTTCCCGAACCGTAGTTCTTGTCTGAGTAAATAACGTGCAGCTTGTCCTTGAGCTCCGCTTTCATTTTGTCGATAGTATCGTATACTCGCTGATTGTCCGAAAAATCATCGACCATAATAATAATCCAGTTATCGTCGGTCTGATTTTTTATCGCGTCAACAGCTTCTCTGAAATGCTTGAGCTCCATTTCAGATCCGCTGAGCTTTACGGGCATAGTTAAAAGCGGAGACTTTCGCCTCCGCTTTCGTATCATTTTTTGACTGTTACTTTGATCTTTTTATAGAGTCCGTTCTGGGCATAGGCGTAGATGTAGCAGGTTCCTTTTTTCTTTGCCGTGACCTTGCCCTTTGAATTGACCGTCGCAATCTTCTTGTTTGAGCTTTCAAACGCAGTTTTGCGGTGGTTCTTAAGCTTTACCTTCTTTGACGTCGGCTTAACGGTAATTTTCAGCGTCTTGCTATTTTTTATCTTGAGTTTAAGACTCGATGGCTTTGAGCTTACGCTCTTTGCGTTTCCGTTTTTCCCGCCCGTGGTCGCGATGTGAAGTGTTTTTGAGGCGGCGAGCGACTTACCGTTCTTGTCAAAGGCAACTACAAGATATTTATAGTATGTGTTCTTGCTGAGTTTTTTCTGAGTGAGCTTTGTGGCTTTAACGGTTTTGAGCTTCTTGTACTTACTTCCGCATTTCGCGCCGTACACGACGTAGCTCTTCGCGCCCTTAACCTTATTCCATACAATAGTGATCGAGTTTTTAGCGGCTTTTTTCTGCCTTGCGCAAAGAATCGAGAATGTACTGCCCTTTGGATCCTTTTCGGATTTTATCGCGGTTATAAGCTTTTCCGCCTGAGTGGTTGACGCTCCTTTTTCGAGTGATTTTATCTGAGGCTCCGCGGGTATTGTGACAGGAGCGGTCGGTTGAGGCTCTGTCGGTTTATCCGTTGCGGGTTCAGGTGTTTCTGTCGCGGGCTCTGTGCTCTCCGTCACAGGCGCGTAGGTTTCAGGCTCCGAGGGCTTTTCTGTCGTTGGCGCGGTTGTTTCAGGCGATGTCGGGTTTTCGGGTTCGGCTGACGCTGGTTCGCTATTATTTGATTGTGTGGGCGGCGCTGTTGTATCGTATTCAATTATGTTAACGATCGTTCCGTCGCCTCTGACTGTTTTTCCTTCAAGCCCGCCGATTTCAGCCGATGTTTTTACGACCTGACCTACCCAAGCTTCGCCGCTATACATCTGGAATTGTACGAGCGCTATGTCGAAATCTGTATCCGCCTCAGCGGCGTATACCTGCTTGCCGTCTATTGTTTCATCTGTCGGCAGCATATCATAGATATAAAGGTTGTTCTCCGTGTCCTGAATCACAAGCTTAAAGTTATCAGCCTCGTTATTATCAGGCAGGAATTTAAAAACTTGTGTTTCCGCGGGCTCGGTCGGCTCGGTCGGCTCTGTAGGCTCGGTCGGTTCTGTAGTCTCCGTAGTCGGCGCGGTTTCGGGCTCGGTGGCGTCCGTAACAGGCTGAGTTGAGGTTTCACCCGTAGGATCTGTAGGAGAAGCGGTTGTCGTTTCGGACGGTTCTTGGGTGACTGTTTCTGTTGTTGTGGGAATATAGCGGGCTTCTATGCTCACAAAGCTCTGTCCGTCTATCTCCTCTATCTCAACATCAACAGCTTCTCTTTCACTCGCGCCCGCGCGTTTTACATACTCGCCGTCCTCGAGGCTGATATTAACTCCGTAGAGAGCGCGCTTGTTTCCCTCGGCAACGAGCGTTCCTGTCTTGCCGACAACAACGTTTGAGTTTGAACCAAAGATTCCGTAGCCTGTATTGACCGGCTCGTTTGCGTCAAAATCGTATGTTGGCGCGGTGCAGTTGGCGACCGTAATCAGCAGACCGCTGATATACGCGTCACCCGTCAGCTCGATCGCCTTTGCGGCTTTTGCGTAAAAATTCCTGATCGTGCTGACATTTAAGTACGTGGTGGTAAGTCCAACGGTGAGTACGGCGTTCGGAGATACGGTAATGCTCTTTGCGGTGATCGCGGGGAGCTCGCCGTACATGCCTCCCTGCGACGCTTGAAGTGAGCCTTCAACTATAAGCGTGGAGGTGTTGACCGCGCGGCTGTTTCTTTTTGTGACCGTTGACGCGACCAAGCCTCCTGTTGACACGGTTGAGGTGAACTTGGAGTTTGAATTTACACTCGCGTCACTGCCGATTCTGATATACGGCGCGTCAATGCCGTCGGTGGTGAGCTTGCCGCCGCCTGTGAAGCTCAGAGAGCCTGTCGCGGAGGCTATACCGTAAATGGTGTAGTAATCCGAGCTCGGCGTGAAGGAGGTGGACTCCTTGACGGTGTTCTCGCCGATTAGGCGGATGGTGATGTCTTTGCCTGAGTAAATTCCCGAGTAGTAAGGCTTATTGTCTGGGGTGTTGTGATTCTTCGGGAAGCTCTCGATCAATGCGTTGTCGAGCGTGAGGGTCGCGGTTTCGGGATCGTAGGATATATTACCCGAAATGCCGTTGCCTGTGACCAAAGAAGCGTTAGAGCTGTTTACGGCGGTTGAGCCTACCCAAAGGCTGTACTCGGAGCTTTCGAGCTCGATCTCGGGCTCGGTCGGAGGTTGGGTGACAGTCTCGGTAACGGTCTCGGTGGAGGTTTCGGGCGCGGTTGTCGCCACGGTCTCGGGGATTCCGTTCAGGGAAACGAAGTTAAAGCCGTTTTCCTCGGCATAACGACGCGCAACGCTCTCATAATTGGCGCTGATTGTGAAGCCGCTGACCTTACGCACAGAGCCGTTCTGGTCGATATAACCAAGCGCTCTGCTGCCGATTTGCGTTACTGAATCGGGGATCGTCACCGAGGTGAGCTTTGGGCAGTTGTAAAACGCCTTCTCGCCGATAGTTTGAACGGCGCTTCCGATAACAAGCTCTTTTAAGTTTGAGCTGCCCTTGAAGGCGCAGGTTCCTATGTAGGTAACGCCGTCGTATATCTTTACGAGGGTATGGGTATTGTACTCCTTGATCCACGGCGCTTTGTTGCTGTCGTCATAGTCAGCCATCGCGCCGCTGCCCGTGATGTAGAGCCTGCCGTTAGCAACAAGATACTCATATGAGCAGTCGCCTGTTTTGCCGGCTACCTTTCGGACTTGTACGGAGGTTTGTATATGATCGGTAGTATACGCGCCCGCGCTGATTGAAAAAGCGCTGAGCAAAATCAAAGCGCATAGAATCGCGCTAAGCGGTTTTCGTAAAATACTCATACTGCCACTTCCTTGAATTTAGTGTGTATAATTATAGCACAACTAACTATAATATGCAATTAATACGATAAATTTCGCAAAACGATTTAGTTGATAATTAATCGAGAAAACGGAGACGGTTATCTGTATTTTTCAAACAATTAGAACTTTGTTCTATTAGACAATAACATATCTTACAAATCAGGTCAATAGAGTTATTTATCTCTTACATAAAACCGTACCGAACAGCATTAATAGCTGTCCGGTATACAGACTTTTTCGACCCACTTCATTGTACTGTCATAGTGACACCCTCGTCAAGACAACTTTGTCGAAAGTTTAAAAAATATTTCTAAACCTCTTGTAATTTAGCTTTTTCTAAGTTAACAT
>CACYDB010000146.1 GCA_902773035.1 uncultured Ruminococcus sp.
AAACTATTCCCGGCTGAATTAATATGGAATGATATATATGCTTAATGAACTTCAAAAACTATCCAAGGGTATGATCATCTACTCGGCATTGATGTCGCGCTATGAAAAGCTCGATTTCAAAAATGACGCTTTGGCGGGAGTCAGGGCAAATTTCTTTAATTCTAACCGCAATCCCCAGACGGACAAGACTGAATTTTATACCGATAACCATAGCTTTTGCCTGTCCTATTCGATGAAGGAAGGCGAGCCTTTGCTGTGGAAGGTCACCTCAAATAAAAGCCAGTATCAAAAAGTAAAGCGTGTTTCGGACGATGTTTACTGTGTTTTGTTTTACGGTGAAAACGGCGTGGTAAACAAGCGGTTGTATTTTGATAATTTCCACAACTGGCTCGCTGCAGAGTACTATGATAACGAGCGTGAAAACACACTTTTGGCTTCGGTCAAGCCCGTAACGGTTGACGGGATAGTCTGCATCAAATTTGACAAAGTCGACGATAACGGAGAAAAGACCACTGAGTATTTGTACCCGTCACTAAGCTCGCAGAGCAAAAAATGCGCCTGCCTGCTGTACACTAATTCGGGTATGATTTGGTATGATTCAACATTTAGACCGGCGGAGTTTTCGGGTATAAGTATAAAGACGAGTGAAGACAACGGTTTTAAATTCACTGTTGAGGATTTCACAAAGCCTGCGGTTAAGCCGCTTGATTTGTTTAATGCCGATTATCTGAGTGAGGATGATTACGAGCAGATCGAGGAAGAAACTGTTGCTGTTCCCGAAGCCGAAACAGGAGAGTATTCTGCCTATGACAAGATAGAGAATATCCTATTTGAAGCTCACAAGACAAATAAAAATATCTTCGGCGAAGTTGTTTCTCAGTCGCAGGAAAAGCAGTCCGGGGAAGCAATAGCTGTGGATGGAGTCGCCGAAGAAGCTCCCGATAAAGCAGTTGAGGAGGTTGTCGAAGAACCTGTTGAGGAAATTGTCAATGAGGCTGATCAAGAAACTCCCGAAGAAATCAAGGTGTCTGAAAAAGCAGAGGAAAAGCCTGAGCTTGAGGTCAAGCCCTGTATCGAGCCCGATTCGGTCATTGAAAGTAAAAACGGAAAATACTCTTACTTTGGCTCGCTCGATGACGCCGGACAGAGGACGGGCAACGGCAGAACGGTTTCTCCCGAGGGAATTACTGTTTATGAGGGAAGTTACGAGGAAGATAAGCGTGAGGGCTTTGGCGTAAGCTACTATAAGGACGGCAAGCCCAACTATATCGGAACTTGGACGGACGGCAACAGAAACGGCTGCGGCGTGGGATATCGCCATAGTGACGGTACTATGCACGTCGGCAGCTGGAACGATAACACTCCGGACGGAGTAGGCGCGAGGTTTATGTCAGACGGTATGTTCCTTGATGTTTGTTCATATTCTATGGGAACGCGCGAGGGTAAGTCGGTATCCTTTGATGAAAACGGAAATGTTGTAATTACGGTTTACATCTCAGGCGAAAAAGTTGCCGAGAAAATCATTACGGACGAGGATATTTTTCCAATAAAGAATAATGAATAATTGATTGTTTTTAGAAAATAATAGTGGTGTCTAATATTGACGCCACTATTTTATTTTTAAAGGATTGATTCTATGAAAAGACTGATTGCAATATCATTTGCTATTGTTATGGCGGCAGCTGCTTTTGCCGGATGTAACGGGGGAGAAAAGGCAGGCTCTGCGGTATCTCAGGCGGCTTCTAATGCTGTATCGGGTGCCGGAAGTGTAGTCGATGACGCGGGTGACGGACTAAAAAAAGCAGGATCAGCCGTTGATGAAAATGCCGAAAAAATGAAGAATAACGGCGAAGTCAGCGATGGCGACGGCATAATAGGCAACGAGGGCAAGCATGTTGAGCAGGAAGTTGAAACTACAAAATAGAGTTTAAAGCTTAGAGTTTAGGGATTAATGTTGATAGTGAATATCGGAATTGTTTTTAATCGTTTCTCGATATATTGATCTATTAAACCCTAAACTCTATAGTATTCATATTGCCTTTTTTAATTCGGTTCGCAGTTGTTTTATTATCTTTTTCTCAAGCCTTGAAATATATGACTGTGATATTCCGAGCTTGTCGGCGACTTCCTTTTGCGTATGCTCTTTTTTGCCGTTGAGACCGAATCGCAGCTCCATAATGCTGCATTCTCTTTCTTTGAGCTGAGATACCGCATTGAGAACAAGTGTTTTTTCAACCTCGTTTTCGAGATTTATATTTATTTCGTTAGCGTCAGAGCCCAGAATATCACACAGCAAAAGTTCGTTGCCGTCATAGTCGGTGTTGAGCGGTTCATCGATGGAAATCTCGTTTTTGAGTTGAGAAGCTTTTCGTAAATACATCAGTATCTCGTTTTCTATGCAGCGCGAGGCGTAAGTCGCTAATTTGATGTTCTTTTCGGGAGAAAAGGTGTTGACCGCCTTAATAAGCCCGATCGTGCCTATCGAGATCAAGTCTTCGGTGCCTGCGCTCGGTGACTCGAATTTTTTGGCAATGTAGACCACAAGTCTCAGATTATGTACGATAAGTACCTCTCGAGCGCTGTTGTCGCCGTTTGATATTCTGCTCATTATCTCGACTTCTTCGGATTTGCTCAGGGGCGGGGGAAGAGTTTCGCTCCCGTTAATGTAAAATACCTCGTTGAAATTCAAGAGTATCATTTTGATTTTCAGTATTATTCCAAGCATATAATAACCTCACTTTATACTAAGCTCATACGGCGCGATCGCCTTGATTTCACTGTTTATCACATTCTCACAAACGCCGATGTACGCGTGTACTTCCTTGCCGTTCACGGTCAGTTTGTTGGGAAGATAGCCTTTTAGCAGACCTTTTCCGCCGAGGGAGTCAAAGGGAATTATCCTCATATCAGCAGGGTCGAGGGTTATACCTTTTAGCAGATCTTTCTCGACGATTATTACATAGAAAGAAGAAAACGGCTCTTTGACGTTGCAGCCAGTGTCCAAAACAGCGTTGAACGTCACAGACTGTGCGTTAAAGCTCGCCTCAACATTGCACACGGTTTTGCCTATCTCACCCTTTGTTAGTCGACTTATTAACCTGAGAATATAGTAGCAGATAAGGGTAAGAATAATCAGCAGAACAGGGGAGATGTCGAAGTAGACGACATCGTTAAAAATAGCCATTCCTTTTGGCTTAAAAGCGGTGTAAATGAATATCATAATTCCACAAAAGAAAAATGATATACCGAAATAAACAGTTACTCGCTTTATGTAGTTTTTTATATTGGTTCTTCCGAAGGTGAAAAAGACTATCACTGCCGCAAAAACGATGTCGATAATGATATTCAACCCGGTCGGAATTTTCGGCAGCAGAGCCGTTAGGCTGAGCACTCCTCCGATTAGGCTGCCGAGTATAAGCCTGATCAGCCTTGCGCGGATATTGAGAAATCGCTTTACGCATAAAAGCAAAAAGAAGTCTGTAAATATATTTACCGTAATCAGCACATCTATGTATACAGTCACACGATCACCGTATCCATTATCGCATAAAATGCTAATGATAATTGTCAAAAAAGGACAGGAGGAAAAATATGCTATTGGGAGTAATAATCGGCACATTCATAGGCGGCTTTTTGGGAGTAGCTATGATGTGTATAGTGTTTATGTCAAAAGAATAAAATGAGTTACGAGTTTTATTTTTATAAAAAAAGAGTTGAGAGCCTGAAAACTCTCAACTCTAACTCTTAACTTATAACTTACTTAAGGTTTCTTTCTCCGAGGAACAGTACGGCGAGC
>CACYDB010000147.1 GCA_902773035.1 uncultured Ruminococcus sp.
CAACCCCTGCTCCGCCAATGAAAAGACGCGGGAATTTGCCTTTGAAACAATGGCGGACGACCTCAAGCGTATGGAATACCTCCCGGGCAATATGTACAACTTCCACCCGGGCAGTCACGTCGGACAGGGAATCGACAAGGGAATTGAGCTGATAGCCGAGGTTCTCAACGAGGTAATGTGGGCTGATATGAGCACAACCGTCCTGCTCGAAACAATGGCGGGCAAAGGCAGCGAGGTCGGCAGCCGCTTTGAAGAGCTCAAAGCTATCATCGACCGCGCGAAATAGGGCGACAAGCTCGGCGTATGCCTCGACACCTGCCACGTATTCGACGGCGGCTACGACATCAAGGACAATCTCGACTCAGTTCTCGATGAATTTGACAAAATCATCGGGCTTCACAGGCTCAAAGCCCTCCACCTCAACGACAGCAAAAGCCCCCTCGGCAGCCACAAGGATCGCCACGAAAAAATCGGCGAGGGCAATATCGGGCTGAAAGCCTTTGAAAACATCGTCAGTCACCCTAAGCTCAGAGCTCTCCCCTGCTACCTCGAAACGCCCAACGAGCTCGACGGCTACAAAAAGGAAATCGAGCTTTTAAAGTCAATTCAAAAATAATAATCACAAATCCCTCCTTTCGCAATACTATGTAGTGTAGACGAAAGGAGGGAAACCTTTATGTGTAACAATATGTTCGGAGGCGGCAACTGCTGCTGGATCATCATCCTTATTCTCATTCTCTGCTCCTGCTGCGGCAACAACGGTGACTGCGGCTGCAACAACGGCTGCGGCTGTTAATCTGCTGAAACAAAAGAGGGGGCTGACTCGGTTGAGTCAGCCCCCTTGTTTAAGCTATACGCTTTAAATATCAAACTTTGATTGTCTTTGTAATCGAGCCTGTCTTAACGGTGATTTCAAAGCCGCTCGGGATATCTTTCTTGAGTGAAATCGTAAGTGTTCCCTCTTCCGTGAATTCGGAGATAATCTCGCCGTTCTTTGTAGCTACGTTATTAAAGTACTCGTCAGCTTTGAGAGCGGTATCGTTGCTGTCCTTAAGAGTGATATAGGTACTCTCGGCAGGGCTGTAACCCTTTATAACATTACCGTTCATATCGCGGCAGATAATAGTCATCGCGCCGCCCTCGTTGCTGATAAGTAAATCATAGTAGGAAGCGTCGCCGGGGTTGACCTTGATCGCGGGAGCTGTCTTGAGTACAAACGGATCTGAAACTCCGACAGCGGGGATTACTATCTCATAGACAATGTTGCCCGCGGTCTGAGCCTCGATTTCAGCCTTAGCCTGACCGTTGACGAACTCAATATTAACAAGCTGAGTCTTATCATTTTCGGTCTTGCCTTTATCGGAATCATACTCGGTTACAACTACCTTATTATAGGTATGGTTGTATGTATCGAGGTACTTGTCGTTGTTATAAGCCGAGAATGTGAGCTCAATATGCTGACCGGACTTGATAGCCTTGCCCTTCTCAATGTCTGTGCCTATCTTAATATCGTCGAGGTTCTTGTATACGATAACCTTAGGCGGTGTAAAGGTTGTTGAGCTGATTTCATTGCCCAAATAGTACAGCTTAAATCCGAGGGTAATATGCGGATCAAAGTTCACAATACTCTCGCTTACGCCTCTGATTTTCATTACGCCGTCGCAGTTCTCGTCAAAGTTAACGTCTACGAGCTCTAAGTAATCGCCGATGTCGTTGGCGTCCATTTCAATAACAATGCCGTTCGGATCGGTCCAGTACTCGCCGCGGTTGTCGAGAATACGGAACTTGAACTCCGCTGTCTCGCCTACTACGAGGGATGACGGAATATTATCCGTAAACTTGATGGAATCAGGTCTGCGCTCAGCATCAACCTTGACCTTAAACGAGGAGGTTATAGGCTCGTCGTTGTCATTGAACGCCGTAAACACAACAGTAACGCTCTCTGTCTCCGAGGTAAGATTCTTCGCGTTAAAGATAATGGAATCGCTTTCATTGTCGCTTACGTAATCAATGATGAGGTCTTTATTGCTCGGGTTAGATGTAAATGACGCCGTAAAGACTTTCTTTGTTACAGCGCCTCTTGTCATCTCCGTACCGTACTGATCAATAAAGGCAACGGGAACCTTGTAATCGGCGTCCTCACCCGCTACAACCGAGTGCTCCTTGGCGTCAGGGAACACGATTTTCTGGGGCTTGGGAGTCTCAAGAACTTCAATTGTATATGTCTTGTAGTTCGGATCCTTGGCTACAGCGTAAACCTTGGCTGTACCATGCTTGTTAGCGTTAACATAAACTACGAGCTCCTCGTTAAAGATCGTCGGAGCGGAAACTACCTCCTCATTATCGGAATGAGCCTGGAAGGTATTGTTATACGCGTTATCCGAAGAATTAGGCTTGTAAAGCGACCAGTCAATCGGATCGCCGTACTGGTCAACGGCTGTATAGATAAGCTTGTAGGGCTTTTTGTTGACATCCTGATAGATATATTTCGCGCCGTTGAGCGTTTCGATATCATTGATCTCGATCTTGTCAATTACGAGAGAAACGACATTGATATTCTTATCGGTGCGGATATCGGCGTTCTTTTTGAGAATAGCCTGAACATTAATAACGGTGCTGTCAACCACTACATCGTCGATCTCCTTGAAGTTCTCAAGCACAATGCAGTCGGGCTTGCTCAGGGACAGCTCAATATCGGTAGTTCTTACCTTTGTGTCGTCACATGAGAACTGCCAGTTAAACAAGCTCGGATCGGCGTCCTTGACCTTATCGCCGTAATTGTCGATAGCGTCAAAGTAAATCTTAGCGCCGTTCGCGCGAGGAATACGCTGAGATGTGATCTTAACGTCAACTATCTCATGCTTTGAAACAACGCAGTCTGCTGTATTGTTATTCTCATCTACGGAAACCTTGTCGGAGGAAATCTTTACGGTATAAACAGTCGGCTCAAACTCAGCGTCGGTAGTCAGGTTGATGCTGGAGCCGTCCTCAGACCACTCTCTCTTGACGTCCATAACCGCACTGCCCTTTTTGAGCGTAACCTCGACATCATCTCTGTTTGAAGCGTTAACGGAAGATGTAAGATTGATAGTAAGGATCTTGGCGTGAGTCGCGCCGAAGGAAGAAATACCCAACGCGACGTTTTTAACTGTTACAAAGCATATCGCCGAAGCGGTAGTGCCCGCGATCGTAACGGTGATTCTTGCCTCACCGTTTGATTTTGTGACGATCTCGCCGCTGCTGTTGACATCAGCGACCGACGGATTATCCGACTCATATGTAAATACAGGATTCAAGCCTGCGTTTGACGCGACGGGCTTGAGCTTTCTTGTAACGCCCACTCCGAGCACAAGATTATCGGGAACCTCTGAGATCTTCGCGTCTGAGCTGGAAGCCTCCACAACGGTAATATTAACGCTGGCGGAAGCCGAGTTACCCTTTGCGTCATAAGCCGTAGCCGTAATCGCAACAGGAGAATTGCTTGCGGTTCTGCCGGTAACAATGCCGTTAGCATCAACCGTGGCGATAGTCTCGTTGGAGGACTTGTACACTACATCGTAGATGCTTACGCCCTCAGACTCTGAGGTTACGGTAAGCTTACTTACGCCGCCGACTGTAATCGTTGACGGATTAGCCTTGATCGAGATTTTTTCGAGGCCGTCGGCAGCGGGATTAGTCGAAGGCGCGACAACATCGGAAACGATCACATAAGCCGTAAAGAGATGATGCTTACCCTGCTTATCCGTGATTGTAGTATAGATATAAACAGGCTTATCGGTAACGCGGTTTCCTGTCATAATACCCTTGTTGTTTACAAATACAACAGCGCTGTCCGAGGACTCAAACTCTGTTTTAGCCGCGCTGATCTGAGCCGCTGTATCCCTGAAAACAGGATCTATAGCGTAAAGGCTCTCGTTTGATCCGAGGCGCAGAACGAACGGATTATCATATGTACTGCTGCCGCCGTAATACTGGCTCGAGGGATTAACGATCGGTTTTACGGGAGTGGACGAAGACTTAGCCTTAGCCTTAACAGTTACGGAAATAACTGTCTTTAGCTTCTTGCCCTTTCTTCCCTTTGATTTTGTGGTAACCGTAATTCTGGCTTTACCCGCCTTTTTAGCGGTAATCTTAACCGAAGTGCCAGAAACCTTGGCTGTGGCTACAGATTTCTTGCTAGATTTTACGGTGAATTTTTTGTTAATTTTTTTGGTAGCTTTTACGGTAATCTTTACGCTCTTACTCTTGCCCGCGGTGAGAGTGATTTTCTTTTTCGACGCCTTAATCGACTTTACATACTTTTTAGCCTTTGCGTCAGCCGTTAAGGAAAAAGAAAACAGCGTCGTAGTCGCGACGAGTACAGCGAGAATTACCGCTGTTGTTTTTCTGAACAACATTGTGCTTTTACTCATAAATCTTTCCTCCTTGATGGAACTGATACACACATCAGCGTATACCAATGAAATTATATCAACATCCTCTGTCTTTGTCAACCAAAAAACACAAATATATGTATAATTGTGAAGATATTTTATATAAATAACACAAAGAAGAGATGAGGCGGCATAAGCCGCCCCATTCTTAAAAGACCTTCTGGATTATCATAGCCGCGTTAACGGCGTTGCTGCCCGTATCAAAGGTCGCTTCAGCCGCGCCCGTATCCACAAGCGTAAACACATCGCCCTTCTGAGCCGTAACGATAATCTTGCCGCTGTTCTCAGCCGTACCCGTATACGTTGAGCCCGCAACGGCTGAGCCGTTCTGATACAGCGTAAAGGTATTCTCGGCGGCGCAGTCAATATAGAACTCAACAAGATACACGCCCGTTGCCGTTACAACGATTTCAGCGGTACCTGCCGTGTGATTGATATTGCCCGAGAGCGCGCCGTTTGAGGCGAAAGTTACCGCCGAGCCGGCGGCGACTGTCTCAGCGGTCGTATTATAAACATAGCCGTATTCCTTAGCGTCGGGGAATCCGCAGGTCACGGCGCAGGGATTGAACTGACAGCCGCAGGGCTTTTGACATCCGCAGGAACAATTAACAGTATTCATAAACTACATCCTTCTGTCATATTTCTGTCGCGACAGATATTACATTATATGCTTGTCCCGTAGTTTTGTGCAACAGGCATAAAGCGG
This sequence comes from uncultured Ruminococcus sp., assembly GCA_902773035.1. Classification (GTDB taxonomy): domain Bacteria; phylum Bacillota; class Clostridia; order Oscillospirales; family Acutalibacteraceae; genus Ruminococcoides. The sequence goes on from CACYDB010000147.1 coordinate 5,140, forward strand.
CGCGGACACAAGACCGAATCTTGTGCCCGCGTCGCAGGAGAATTTATTATGCAAATGTTTTTATATTTCTTCGTCAAACTCAGTGTACCGCTGTCGAGTGTTTCATATCCCCCTAACCGTCAGTTCCTCGGAAGGTCTGCTGCGGGAAAGCAAGTTCTGCTCCTTTGATTAAACAAAAGCCAAACGTATGGCAAAATTCAATTCCGCATTACGCATTACGAATTCCGAATTAAAAACTCAGTGTGCCGCTGTCGAATGTTTCATATCCCCCTAACCGTCAGTTCCTCATAAGGTCAGCTGCGGGAAAGTAAGTTCTGCTCCTTAACTGTAAGCTGATTTATCATTACGAAGTAATTTCATTATGCGTAGCATTATTTCATTACGAAGTATTTTCATTTAATGATATTCGCCTGCGGCGAATGAAATTAATTTCATTAATGTAATTTGCCTGTGGCAAATGATATTTGCTTTGCAAATAAATCAATGTCGAATGTTTCATATCCCCCTAACCGTCAGTTCCTCGGAAGGTCTGCTGCGGGAAAGTAAGTTCTGCTCCTTTGATTAAACAAAATCCAAACGTACAGTTTTGCGTATTTATCTGAAAAAAGGGCGCCCGAAACGGACGCCCATAGCTTTACTGCTGTGTATTATCCTCGTCAACTGGAGCCTGAGGCTCAACGGGAGTCTGAGGCTGTACAGGAGCCTGCGGCTGCTGATACTGAGGCTGCGCGGGCTGCTGATACTGGGGCTGTACAGGCTGCTGGTACTGCGGCTGTACGGGCTGCTGATACTGCGGCTGTACAGGCTGCTGATACTGCGGCTGTACGGGCTGCTGATAGCCGTTGTATACAGGCTGCTGATACATCGGCTGAGCGGGAGCGAGGTCGAGCTTATTCCTCTGAGAGAAGAGGATGAACGGCATAGCAACCGAGAAGATAATGCCGAGAACGAGCATTACAACAGAGTTTTCGGGGTTGACATTTTTCAGGAATTTGTAGATACAGATGTACTCCAAAACCATCGCAGCGATAAACGCAAACGGAGATAAGAACGCTAAAATCACAGTAAGCGGAGCGACAGCTCCTCCGATCAAAAGGAAGAGAATCCAAATAGCAAAGTTGTGGCTCTTGCCGGTGAGCTTGAGGTCATAGTAGTCGCCGATTTTACCGATTAAGTAACCGCTGCAAAACGGAATCCAAGCCATCCATGGATTCGGGATGTTTCTGTTTTTGGCGATTTTGTAGAACGCAAGACTCTCGAAAACATAAAGAACGATTCCGATTATGGAGGCAATAATCGCAAAAATAACCACGGCGATAATAACTCCTGTTATCGCGCCGGATGCAGCTGACTGAACAGCAGGATCGTCAATATACTGTTCAAGGCCGCCTAAATCATAATTATAATTCATTATAATGTCATAACCTTTCTGTCCGCAAAGTAGAAAATCAAACACGTATCCGCCGCGGACAAACGGAACGTCGGGAATGCGGAAAAGCCGCTCCCTTTCAATATACTGATTTTATCACAAGATTATTTGCATATCAAGAATTATAACAAAACCGACTTAAAAAACTGTATTATATGACAAAAAAGTTATTTCCTGCCTTCACAATTTAAGCAGATGATATATTTTAAGCGGATCCTTCGGGCTCAAACCGAAAAATTTGAGCAATTTTCAGAAAAAGATGTTGACAAAACGGCGGAACTATGATATTATAAACAAGCTGTGAACACGCTGGTGTAGCTCAGTTGGTAGAGCAGCTGATTTGTAATCAGCAGGTCGGGGGTTCAAGTCCGTCCACCAGCTCCAAGATTTGCTACAGACTAATTAGTCTGTAGCAAATAAATTTAATATGTGGGAGAGTTCCCGAGTGGCCAAAGGGGGCAGACTGTAAATCTGTTGCGTTTCGCTTCGGTGGTTCGAATCCACCCTCTCC
>CACYDB010000148.1 GCA_902773035.1 uncultured Ruminococcus sp.
GAGCGTATATTATGATTTTGAGTACGCCTTTATCACATCCAAAATCTCGTATTCCTGCGGAAATCTGCTTCCTTGTCTCGCAAAGGAAGCGGGCTTCCCGATCCTCGGCGAAAGAAGCGGAGGCGGAGCCTGCTCGCTGTTGATCGCGTACACTCCCGAGACGTTCTTCTACACGCTGTCAAGTTATAATAAGTTTATCACCAAGGACAACAAGGACGTTGACAACGGCGCCGAGCTTGATTATGACCTGACCAAGCAGGCAAGCGACGGAGAGGGTATAGACTATTCGGGCTTGTATGATATAGAAGCTTACAGCAAAATGATCGACGAGTTCTACGGCGTAAAGTCCGCTGACGAGCCCGCAAAGGATGAACCCGCTAAAACCGTTACCAAAAAGAAAGCCAACACAATCAAAGTGACCGCAAAGACTAAGACAGTCAAGCTCAAAAAGGTTAAGAAGGCTGCCCAAAAAGCCGCGACATTTACTGTTAAAAAGGCGCAGGGTAAGCTTAGCTTTAAAATCAAGTCCGCCAAAAAGGCGATCAAAAAGTATCTCACGATCTCCAAGAAGGGCGTACTTAAAATCAAGAGATGGAAGAAAGCCAAGAAGGGTACATACACCATCAAAGTTACGGTAAAGGCAAATGGTAACGCAAATTACAAATCAAAGTCCGTTGTCAAGACTGTTAAGGTTAATGTAAAATAAGGCTTAAAGCTTTGTTATACGTTTTAAGAAAAGAGGTAATCAAATGAAGAACGCGAAAAGAATGATTGCTCTCGTACTCGCTCTTATTTTAGCCGTATCGGTTTTCACAGCCTGCGGCGAAAAGAAGGACGAGAAGAAGGATGAAGCGGCAATTACAGCTACTGCCGTTAAGTTTTCCAAGGACGGCAAATACACGACAACGGTAAAGTCCGATGAAGTTGACCTTTCGAAGGTCAAGGCAGCGGATGTTGAGGTTAGCTATGCGGGTACAAGCGATGTTTTGACAGAGGATGAACTGAAAACCGCTGTGTCAGGTGACAAAAAAGCTGATGAAGTAAAAACCTTTAAGGTTAAGGTAGAGGATGTTAAAGCTAATTCAAAAGGCGGCTGCAATATTACCTTCACCGATAAAAACGCTGCTTCGAATCAGACTCAGTATTATGATATCAGCATTAAGAATCCCGAAGCCGACGTTTCGGCGGAGGTTGAGTATCCTGAAATCACATTAACCCCTGATTTGGAGTTTGTTACACCTGCCGACAAGAATTTCAAACTCACCCTGACACTCAAGGGCGGAGAGTTTGAGGATAGAATCGGTAAGTCAGACATTTACCTCGGCAACGCCTTTGAAAAGATGGACGCAAAGGTAATCACTTCGTCCGAAAACAACCTCACCGTTCAGCTCAAGGGCTCGCTCAACAGAAATGTGGCAGGCGCGTACCAGTGGGGTACTGTCGGCGTTAAGCCGTCGGGAATAAAAGACGCTTACACAGACGTTTTCGCAAAGGTTGATGTTAAGCTTGACTACGCCGATATCGACAGCTCTACGCTTAAGTACAGCGACGGCAAAGTAACCGCTGATTTGAAGGCTTACGGAGTAACTGACGTTAGTAGGCTCACAAAGGATAGTGTAAAGCTCGACGGCGCAACTGTTGAAGCTGTTGAGAATAAGGACGACAAAACCGCCACGCTCACACTCTCCGCGAAGAATATCAAGAGCGTCAATGATTTTGTTGACAAGGTATCGGGCAAAAAACTGACCGTCGACGATTATAAGACGTACACCGCCATTTCTCAGGCGAGCTTCTATCCCGTATTCGACTATGTTGAGGAAGGCGGAAAAAATCTCAAGCTGACGCTTAAGCTTTACACCTACTATGGTGCGTTTGATAAAAACCTCAATGCCGAGCAGTTCAGCTTTTCGGATGATTTCAAGGGCGCGAAGGTCGATTCCGTTAAGATTGATGAGGACGGCATCGCTGATTTGATTGTATCTGTTCCCGCAAACGGACAGACAAGCGACTCGTTTAAATTTAACGGTACGATTACTATTGCCGCGGGCGCGCTCACTAATAACTGGGGTGACAACACTTCCAGGGATTATTCCTATTCCCGCGAATATTCCGCGGAAACACTCGGCAAGGAAGTTACTCTCAACAAATCTACTTTGCTTGAAATTCAGAAGTACACCAGAGGAAAGAACACCCTGTTCGGCACCGTACTCTATTGGGGCGGTGTTGCGGGTCAGGTATACTCCATAGCCAAATCCGTGCTGGAAATAACAGGCGTTATTGATTCGGAGCACGTGCAGGTTATGAAAAAGCTTGACGCGATTGAGCAAAAGATAGATCTTGTTCGCGCTGATATCGACGCGGTAAAGGACGATGTCGCGAAGGTACTCGAACAATCGCTCAGAGACAGAGCAGACGCGTACAGTCGTAATGTCGAGGACCTCAACAGTCATTTAGAAAAAGTGGAGAAGCTCTACGAGAAGGCTAGAAATATCCTGGCGAAAAACGATGAAAAATACGCAAACATTGATTGGGAAAAGATGACAGACGAGGAAGCCGCCGAATATAACCACGTTATGATAGATTATATTCTGGAGAGAGATCAGGATAGCAAGGATAAGAACTTCTATAAATTCTCGGATAAGACCGACATAACGATAACCAATCTGTTCACCAGCGTCGCTAATATGATTATCTCAAGAGACGCGGAAAATCCAATAAGGCTTTATGACGAGGCTTGTGCTCTGTCGTACAATTTCGATACGCAGTCATATAATTTCAGACTCGCTCAGAGAGTATATGCCGAAACTCTGCTGACCAAGGTTATGGCGCTGCTCGCCGTCAGATATGATGTAGCTTATGAACCCGATAACGGCAACTTTGAGGCAATGATGGAGCTGTACCAAAAGGCTATGGCAAGACTTCAGGAATTAGCTCCCGAGGGCTTTTCGGCGGAAGATGTAGTTAACAAATCCGCGCTTTATATAGGAGAAGTAATGCTCGCGGGTAAGAATACCGATGACGAGGAAGAGGTCAAAAAGCTCCTCACAGATAAAGGCTATACTCCCGTTGATGTGGATCTTAACAAAGGTTCAAACGGAGATAAAATCTATCTGGGATATAAAAAGACGAAAGATTTCAGTAAAGCCATAAAGGACTTCATCGTACTCACGGGTAATCTGGACACCTCAAATGAGAAAGGTCGCAACTATAACCTTTGCCCCTATATAGGCGACGATTCTTTTGTTAAAGGAAAAGGAAACCTCAACAGCGGTGTTACATATCAGACGATGGGCGGACAACGCGGCAACTTTCATAAGATTACCGGCTCGGCAAAGGCGCTATACCTTTATTACACCACGGAAGGCACGGACAACAAAGCTGTTTCCGACCTTTACGCGAACGGCACTGCAGGCGGTATAAACGTTAATGAAGACGCGAGAGCCGAAGACATCTTCCTGCATTATGACTTCGCATCCTCTGATTATATTCCTGATGATATTCCTTACTGTTACGTTCTCGGTCATAAGGTAACGATTTCCACCAGCAAAACAAAGGAAAAATATTACTGGGGAGCTGCTAACCTAAAAGCTGACGGAACCAGAGTGAATTGGACAGACGCGGAGATTAAGCGTTTCTATGACCGCTTACACAGCAAAACTATCGATGAGGAGTTCGCGAAGGCGGGATTAAAGCTGGAATACGGCCTTATACTAAAGCTGAGGAGCGAAAATAAACACAAGCTTAGGGCCGGCTCGGTTACCCAGTCTGTGAACAGCTGGAGAGAACCGACA
>CACYDB010000149.1 GCA_902773035.1 uncultured Ruminococcus sp.
ATTTATGCTGACTGTAAACATAATCTGTATCGGAAAAATCAAGGAAAAATACTGGACGGACGCTATCTCCGAGTACAGCAAGCGTCTCTCCGCGTTCTGTAAGTTCAACATCATTGAGCTCAGTGAGGAAAAGACGTATAACAACCCGAATGATACGCAAATCGAGGCTATCCTGAACGCCGAGGGCAAGCGTCTTTTCTCGAAAATCTCGGACAGCGCCTACGTTGTTGCGATGTGCATTGAGGGCAAAATCATCAGCTCGCCCGAGCTCGCGGATAAAATCAATGACGTCAGCCTATCGGGTAAGAGCACGGTCGATTTTATAATCGGCGGAAGCTGGGGACTCAGCGCCGACGTTAAGCGCAGGGCTGACTTCAAGCTCTCAATGAGCCGTATGACCTTCCCGCACCAGATGGCGAGGGTGGTGCTCTGCGAGCAGATTTACAGGGCGTTTGAGATAAATAATAACGGAAAGTATCATAAATAAAGCAACTCCGCGCGTCATATATCGCGCGGTATTGCTGTTTGTAACGAGGTGAAATTATGGCTCTGGACGGAATGACGCTCCGCCACGTCGTTAATGAGCTGAAAACAACGGCTCTGGGCTCGCGGGTGTATCAGATTTACCAGCCTAACCGCGATGAAATAATGTTAATACTTCGCACTCAGGACGGCAACAAGCGTCTTTTGCTTTCGACGCGCGCCAATTCTCCGAGGGTGCATTTTACCAAATACAGCGTTGAAAATCCCGCCTCGCCGCCTATGCTCTGTATGCTGATGAGAAAAAGGCTCGGCGGCGGTAAGCTCGTCGATATTCGTCAGGCGGGGCTCGACAGAATTATAAGCTTTGACTTCGACTGTACAAACGAGCTCGGCGACAGGGTTCGCATCACAGCCGTGGTCGAGATTATGGGCAAGTACAGCAACGTCATCTTCGTTGACGGCGACGGCGTTATTATCGACGCGCTCAAAAGGGTAGATATGACTATGTCGTCGCAGCGGCTTGTGCTGCCTAATCTTAAATATGAGTATCCGACGCCGCAGGATAAGCTCAATATCCTGCTTGCCGACAGCGGCGACGTCGTTGAAAAAATAATAAATTCGCCTGCCGAAAAGCCGCTCAACAAGGCGATCTTAGGCGCTGTGCAGGGAATCTCTCCCGTGATCTGCCGCGAGCTTGAGCATAACGTCCTCGGCGATAAGCAGGCGAGCAATAAGACTCTTGACGACTCGGATAAGGAGAGGCTGAGAGAGGAAATCGAAAAGCTCTCCGATATGGTTCTGACCTATTCGGGCAAGCCGTTCTCGCTCTATCATAAGGGCGACAGCAAGCCCTTTGATCTGACCTTTATCGACGTTAAGCAGTACGGCTCGCTGTGCGAGAGCAGGGAGTATGAGAGCTTCTGCGAGCTTCTGGACAGCTACTACATCGAGCGTGACTCGGCTGACAGAATGAGAGTCAAGGCGGCGGACCTGTCGCGCCTGCTCAACAATCTTATCAACCGCGCGACCAATAAGCTCAATATTCAGCGTCAGGAGCTCGAGAACTGCGCCGACCGTGAACAGCTCAGGATCAAGGGCGATTTGTTGCAGGCGAACCTGTACCGCATTGAGCGCGGCGCTCAGAGTGTTGTCGTGGAGAATTTCTACGACGAGAACAATTCGGAGCTTGAAATCACGCTTAATCCCGCGTTGTCGCCCGCCCAGAACGCGCAGAAGTATTATAAGGACTACAACAAGGCTAAGAACGCTCAGCAGATTCTGACTGTTCAGATCAGGAAGGGCGAGGAGGAGCTTGTATATCTCGAAAGCCTCAAGGACGTACTGTCGCGCGTCAGGACTGAGAAGGAGCTCAATCAGGTCAGGCTGGAGTTTATGGAGCAGGGCTACATCAAGAGGAATAAGAGTATGACTAAGAAGTCCTCTCAGCTTCCGCCGCTTGAATATACTACCTCCGACGGCTTCAAAATCCTCGTCGGCAGGAATAACAGACAGAATGATCAACTGACGATGAAAACGGCTTCAAAGCGCGATTACTGGTTTCATACAAAGGATATCCCCGGTTCTCATACCATCGTCGTGACCGACGGCAGAGAGCTTACCGAAAATGCCGTTATCGAGGCGGCGAGGGTCGCGGCGTATCACTCTAAGGCGAGGGAGAGCACCAATGTCCCCGTTGACTATACGCTCGTCAAACACGTCAGCAAGCCTAACGGAGCTAAGCCCGGTATGGTAATTTTTGTCAATAACCGCACGGTTTATGTTGACCCTATGCTTCCGAATGAAAAAAGTGAATAAATTTTGCGAATTATAAAATATTTCCGACTATAATTCTTTATTAGAATTAAAACTTGGAAAGTATAGTATAAAATTGTTATTGGTGAAAGTTGACTTTTTACCGTAAAACAGAAAACATCTCACTCAGATTTATTTTTTCGGAGGAAAAAAATGGGAGACATTATCTTTAAGATAATCAGCGTTCTGGGCGGACTCGGCTTATTCCTTCTCGGAATGAAGCTTATGGGCGAAGGCCTCGAGCTCGCGGCGGGTTCCAAGCTGAGAACCCTGCTCGAGAAAATCACAAGCAAGAAGTTTATCGCTATGCTTGTCGGCGTACTCGTTACCGCTGTTATCCAGAGCTCATCGGCTACCGACGCGATGGTTGTCGGTTTTGTTAACGCCGGACTGATGGATATTTACCAGAGTATAGGAATACTCTTCGGTTCCAAGATCGGTACCACGGCTACATCTCTCTTGCTTTCGTTTGACATCAAGGCTATCGTTCCGATATTTACCTTCGCGGGCGCGGTCGTTATCACCTTTGCCAAGAAGAATAACTACCGCTATTACGGTCAGATCGCCGCGGGCTTCGGTATACTCTTTATGGGTATGGGCATAATGAGCGACAACTTCGACTTCCTCAAGGAGTCCGAGCTTTTCGCGAACACCGTGTCTACTCTGGCTCATCCGCTCCTCGGACTGCTCGTCGGTATGATCTTTACAGGTATTATCCAGAGCTCGTCCGCGTCAGTCGGTATCCTTATGGCGCTCGGTATGAGCGGCGTTGTAAGCCTTGACCAGTGCGTCTACATTATCTTCGGTATGAACGTCGGCGCGTGTATGCCTGTATTCCTTTCGGCAGCGGGCGCAAACCGTGAGTCAAAGCAGGTCGCGCTCTCGAACTTCCTTACAAGCTTACTGGCGGCGCTGCTTATGTCGGCGATCGTGATGCTTATGGACATAGCGGGCTTTAAGATAGGCGCTATTTGCGAGGCGGTTCCTTTCCTGAAAGGCGCTACCGCGGCTCAGATCTCGGCTGTTCACATCGCGTTCAACGTCGCGAGAACCATTATCTTCCTGCCGCTTTCAACACCTATTATCAAGCTTACAAAGCTTATTCTTCCCGATAAGACGGACGAGGATGACGAGATCACTGTATTCCTCGATTCACGTATTCTTACCACGCCTCCTGTAGCCGTTCAGCAGACAGAGAAGGAGTGCGCGAGACTGGCGGGTCTTGCCAGAGACAGCTTTGATCTGGCGATGAAGGCGCTGCTCGAAGGAGACAGCAAGGCTTATGCCAAGGTAGAAGAAAACGAAAAAGTCGTTGACAAGCTTACCCACGGAATCACAAAGTACATAGTCAAGATCAACGGTCTTGACATTATGGACTATGACCGTAAGGTTATGGGCGCTATGTACAACGCCATTCAGGATCTTGAGCGTATAGGCGACCGCAGTGAGAATATCTGTGAGTCAGCTCAGAAGATGATCGACGGTATGGCTACAATGAGCGACAAGGCTAAGAAGGAGCTTCGCACACTGTGCGAGGTTGTAAGCCAGATCCTCGACGACAGCTTCTATATGTTCACAAATCAGAGCAAGGATCCCAACCTCACCGAAGCCGTGCTTCAGGCTGAGGATCAGATCGACGAGTACTGCGAGCTGTTCAGACAGAATCACGTCAACCGTCTTTCCAAGGGCGAGTGTAACGCTGAGGCGGGAGCGGTATTTATCGAGCTGCTCACGAACCTTGAGAGAATCGGCGACCACGCCGTAACGGTCGCGTTCTGTATTCCATATAAGAACCACGGCGTCCTTCCGCAGCAGACTTCAAATTAATTCGTAATGCGAAATTCGTAATGCTAAATTAAAGCACTCCGTATGGAGTGCTTTTTATTTGCGTAGCAAATATCATTAAAAAAGGCAGAGAGCATTGGAAACTCTCTGCCTGTTTTTATTATGAATAGTTAGTAATATAAGAATATCCACGGCATAGCCTATTGGAAGTTCCGACCCGCCGTTGATGAACGTTTCTGTTAAATCGACCTATCTAAAGGCGGATTAGGCTCCCGGGGCTCCCGGGCTCGCGACCCGCCGTTGATGGACTTATCCGAATATTTAAACGTTTCCAAAGGCGGAATTGGCTGTCGCGGCTCGCGACCCCGCCGTTGATGAACGTTGTTGATATATCAATCTATCCAAAGGCGGCTCTGGCTCCCGGGGCTCCCGGGTTATTCTTCGAAGAACTTTTCGTGGATCGCTGTTACGGCTCTGTCGGCGTCCTTCTTGTTGATAAGAACAGATACCTTGATCTCGGATGTCGCGATCATCTGAATGTTGATCTGAGCGTCATAGAGCGCCTCAAACATCTTTGTAGCAACGCCCGCGTGGCTCTCCATACCCGCGCCTACGATTGAAATCTTAGCGACGTCGGTGCTGACCAGAAGATCCTTCGCGCCGATATTCTCAACATAATCAGTGAGGCAAGCCTTGACCTCGTCAACCTTGTCGGCGGGAACGGTGAAGGAGATGTCCTTCTTGCCGTCGCGTCCGATTGACTGGAGAATGATGTCTACGTTGATATTCTTGGCAGATACCTTTGAGAACATCTTGAACGCGAAGCCCGGCTCGTCCGGAACTCCGATTACCGAAATACGCGCTACGTCTGTGTCCTTAGCGACACCGCTGATTAACATTTTCTCCATTTTGCTTTTCTCCTTTACAATTGTGCCGGGTGCTCTGACTAAGCTTGACAGAACCTCGAGCTCTATATTATATTTCTTTGCCATTTCAACCGAACGGTTGTTGAGTACCTGCGCGCCGAGTGTGGCGAGCTCGAGCATTTCGTCGTAGGAAATGTCCTTGAGCTTTCTCGCGTTGGCGACAAGTCTGGGGTCGGCGGTGTATACGCCCTCAACGTCTGTGAAAATCTGACAGAGGTCGGCGTGCATTGCCGCCGCGATCGCTACCGCGGAGGTGTCTGAGCCGCCTCGTCCGAGAGTAGTTACGTCGTCGTAACGCGAAACTCCCTGGAAACCCGCGACAACTACGATACGCTTTTTGTCGAGCTCCTTGCGGATACGGTTGGGAACTACCCGTCTGATACGCGCTGAGGTGTGGGCTGAGCTTGTCTGGAAGCCTGCCTGCCAGCCTAAGAGCGATACTACGGGGTAGCCGAGCTTTTCGATAGCCATAGCGAGCAGCGCGATCGAAACCTGTTCGCCCGCGGCTACGAGCATATCACGCTCACGCTTTGAGGCGTTGGGGTTGATCTCCTGACCCTTGGCGATCAGATCGTCTGTGGTGTCGCCCTGAGCCGATACAACGACTACAACGTCGTGACCCTGGGCGTATGTGTCGGTGACAATCTTCGCCACGTTGAAAACGCGATCGGCGTTTGCGACGGAGCTGCCTCCGAATTTCTGCACAATTAAACTCATTTTGTGATTACTCCTTACCTTATATAATTGACTTTATTAAAGATTGCCTACTCTTATAGATGAAAGCACGCTTGACTGTTTAAGGGAAGAAAGCTTCTCCTTGATCTCGCCGACTGTGAACTCGCCTGTAACGACCGCGAACTCACCCTCTGCCTCGTTGGAGATCGAAAGCGTTACAACCTCGCCGAAGAGCTCCTTGAGCTCCTTGAGAGCAGCTTCCTTGTCGCCGCTTGAAAGTCTGAGATAAACGGCTGTCTTTGACTCATTATACGGCAGAACGTTCTCGTTGTTACTGTCAGCCCAGAAGAGATACTTTCTCGCCTTGAGGTGCTTGCAGCAGTCGATAACGTCGGCTACAACCGCTGAGGCAGTAGGCATTGAGCCCGCGCCCTTGCCGTAGAATACGACGTCGTCGGTGCAGTCGCCGCGAACCATAATGCCGTTGAACTCGTTGTCGATATTCGCGAGCTGGCTCTTGCGGTTAATAATCATCGGCGCTACAAAGATGTCAAGCTTGCCGTCGGGCAGGAACTTAACGTCGCCGATAAGCTTGATCACGCTGTTGAAGGATGAAGCGTACTTAACGTCGCTGAGCGTGATTTTGGTGATACCCTCGGTGTGAATACCGTCGGGGTAAACGTGTCTGCCTGACGCGAGCGCTGCGAGAATACAGATCTTGCGGCAAGCGTCGTGTCCCTCTACGTCAGCCTCGGGATTACGCTCCGCAAAGCCTAAATCCTGAGCGAGCTTGAGGGCTGTATCAAACTCCATACCGTCGTTGATCATCTTGGTGAGTATGAAGTTGGTCGTACCGTTGAGGATACCCGCGATCTCGTGAACGTTGTTAGCGACTAAGCACTGGCTGATCGGGCGAAGGATCGGAATACCGCCGCCTACCGACGCCTCAAAGAGATAGTTTGCGTTCTTCTCCTTGGCGATCGCGAGAAGCTCCGCACCGTGAGTGGCTACGAGCTCCTTGTTTGAGGTTACGACGCTCTTGCCCGCCTTGAGCAGAGCCTTGGTATAATCATACGCGGGGTGAATGCCGCCCATAACCTCTGCTACTACGCGGATCTCCACGTCGTTTAAAATCTCGTTGAAGTCCTTGGTGAATCTGTCGGCGATAGGGGAGTCGGGGAACTCTCTGAGGTCGAGCACCTTTTTGATGTAGACCTCCTCGCCGATAGCGGAGTACAGCTTCTTCTTGTGAGTAATAAGAATATCGGCTACGCCTGAGCCTACAACTCCGTGACCCATTATTGCTACCTGTATCATTTCTATATCCATCCTTTCGGAAAAAATCCCTTATTCTTCTTCGCCGCCGTCGTCATTCTGAGCGGCGCTGTTGTTTGAGGCGTTTCCGCCGTCGTCACCGCCGTCATTGTCCTCCTCAGCGGCTGAGCTTGAGCTGCCCGAGCCTGAGGATGAGGCGCTTGAGTCGGAGTCTGATGACGAGCCTGACGAGCTTGAGTCTGAGTCTTCTTCTTCATCGTCGTCATCGCTGTCGTCGTAGTAATAGTCGTCGTCATCATCGTCGTAGTAGTTGTAGTCGTCGTTATAATAATCAACGTATCCGCCGCTTGAGGTGGGCATATTGTCCTCGGTGTAGTAGCCGACGTATCTGCCCTCGGTGGCGTTGCCTACGTTGTATACCGCTCCGCCCGAGGCGCTGTAGTTAGCCTCGATGATCGTCTTGGGCATCGCGTATTCCTTGTGCTTTTTGCCCTCGAGATAGTAGCCCATAACGTCGCTGAACATTGTAGTCGCCGTGCGCTGACCTGTGATCGAGATTGTATGAGGTCTGTCAAAGCCTGTCCAAATCGCGAGTGAGCAGTAGGGGCTGATTCCGCAGAACCAGGAGTCCTTGTCGGAGTCGGTGGTACCTGTCTTGCCGCAGATGTCCCAGCCGTCTACGCGCGCGTAAGCGGCGTTGGTGTGAGAGGAGTAGGTGATGTTGTAGTGGAGAAGCCTGTTCATTATGTAGGCTGTGGACGGCGAGTAGCTCTCCTTGGGGATAGCGTCGCGGTTATCAATGATAACGTTGCCGTCAGCGTCTGTTACGTAGTAGTAGGTGTAGGGCTTGAAGTATTTGCCTCCGTTGCCCATATAGGTGAAGGTCGCCGCCATTTCTCTGACGGTTACGCCGCCTGTGAGACCGCCGATGGAGAGTCCGCCGGTGTTGTCCTTATCGGCTTCCTTGAGGTGAGAGAAGCCCTGCAGCGTTACGACCTGATTGTACGCCGCCTCGGGTGAGATCATATTCATAACCTGAGCCGCCGTCGCGTTTGCCGACCATTCGATAGCGTCGGGGAGAAGCATATTGCCCTTGTAGCTGTGGTACCAGTTGTTAGGACCGGCTACGTACTGACCGTTGACGACCTTGTACTTGGGCAGAGCCTCATCCTTAACGACCGAGCTGTAGTGGAGCTTCTTTTTCTCGATAGCGTAGGGGTAAACGACTACGGGCTTGATCGAGGAACCGGGCTGGAGGACTGAGTCAGTCGCTCTGTCAAAGAGGAGGTTACCTGTCTTTTCCTGTGAGGAGCCTGTCGTCGCGATAACCGCGCCGTTCATATCGATCATTGTTGCGGCGCACTGCATACCGTGGTCGTAGGTCGTGTTGATATTGAGAGCGGCGTTCTCGAGATATGTCTGCGCCTTTTCATCCATAGCGCTGTAAATCTTGAGTCCCTCGGAGAAGATTTTCTCCGAAGCCGCTTTTTCGCTGATGTTGTAATACTGAGCGAGATCCTTCTGTAAGTCCTTCTGAAGCTCGTCGAGGTACCAGTTCTGAATCTTCTTGCTCATATTCGTCTTGTTCTTTGTGAAGCCGACGAATTTCATATTTTCGGATTCCTTGAGAGCTTCCTTGTACTGCTCCTGAGTGATCTTGTTCTGATCGACCATCTCCCTGAGAACGAGCTCACGCCTGTCCTTGTTGTGCTTGGGATGGACGAGGGGATTGAACTTGCTCGGGTTCTGGGTTATTCCCGCGATCGCGGCGCACTGGGCTATCGAGCATTTGTCGATATTTTTGCCGAAGTAGAGGTTTGCCGCGGACTGAACTCCCTGACAGTTGTTGCCGTAGTTTACGACGTTGAGGTACGCCTCAAGAATCTCATCCTTTGTGTACTCGGTCTCGAGCTTGAGCGCCTTGACGATCTCGCGTATCTTACGCGTAAGGCTTACTTCGTTGTCGTCGGAGATGTTCTTGATAAGCTGCTGAGTCATCGTTGAACCGCCGTAGCTCGCCTCGCCGCTGGAAAGGTTGAGTATAGCGCCCATTGTACGATTGAGGTCAACGCCCCTGTGCTCGAGGAAACGCTTGTCCTCAATGGCGATCTGAGCGTCCTTCATATGCTGGGGAATCTTGTTGAAGTCAACCCATACTCTGTTTTCGGTTGAGTAGAGGGACTGATACTTCTTGAATTTTCCTTCCGAGTTTTTGACATAGATAAAGCTTGTCTGGTTGAGCTGCTTAGCCTTGAGGTTGATACCCGTGTCCTCGGCGGCGATCCCGACAACGTAAATGCCGAGGGATATGCCGATTATCGTTCCGGCTATGGTCATCACCATCAGGAATGTGAACAAAACTCTTCCGAAAGCCTTGAAGAATCTTTTGACTCCTCCGGGGGAGTCGGGAACCTGTCCTACAGGACCCGTGAATTTGCTGATGTCTGTTTCACGCATAGGAAAAACTCCTTAATAATTTCAAAAGTTATCTTTCCGCCGTTATAAAGGCGGAGGAGTAATCACACAATATTCCAAATAATTATAACATATATATAAGGAAAAGGCAAGAGGTTTTATAAGCGTTGATTTCAGGGCGAAAATCCGCGTAAAAATGCGGGTATAATCACGTTTTCAGGGCGCATACTAACCCAAAGGCAAGGTGATGAAGCGTGAGAAAAATCATTATAGTGACCGCGGTGATAGTTTACGGCTTATTCGCGGTCGGAGTCGCGGCGGATCTGAGCAGACCTGTTGCTTACAGAACTGTTGAAACTACGGCTGAGACCGAGACTCAGACCGTAGTGACAGAGGGTAAAAAGGCGGTTTATGTCGTCAAAGAGCTCGACGGGATAATCGCCGTCAGCGACAGGGCAAGCGGCAAAATCATCACGAGGACTGAGACGAGAGTAGCTATGCTGCCGAAGTCGGACAGGCGGCGTCTTGAAAAAGGAATCGAGGTTGAGAATAAGAGCGAGCTGAGGACGCTGCTGGAGGATATTTGCAGCTAGTTTATGCGGTTAGATGAGGGGCCGACGTGAGAAGCGTCGGCTTCCTTTCAATTTGTACTAAAATCGTGAAATATTCTTTGCTTTCAAGTGCAAATTACCATTGACTATTTTGCCTGATTATAGTAGAATTATAAAGATAAAGAAGTTTATAATGAGATAATATAGGTTATTGAAGGAGATACATATGATTTCTACTGTTATCAATGAAGCTCTCGGAATCGAATATCCGATTTTTCAGGGCGGAATGGCTTGGGTAGCGGACGCTTCCCTCGCCGCAGGAGTAAGCAACGCGGGAGGTCTCGGACTTATCGCGGCTATGAACTCAAACGGCGAGCAGCTGCGCGCCGAAATCAAAAAGTGCAAGGAGCTTACGGATAAGCCCTTCGGCGTTAATATTATGCTGATGAGCCCCTTTGCAGACGAGGTTGCCGACGTAGTTGTTGAGGAAGGCGTCAAGGTCGTCACAACAGGCGCGGGCAATCCCGGTAAGTATATGGAAAAATGGAACGCGGCTGGCATCAAGGTCATCCCCGTCGTACCCTCAACGGCTCTCGCGAGAAGAATGGAAAAGCTCGGAGCCTTCGCGGTTATCGCCGAGGGCGGAGAGAGCGGCGGTCATGTAGGCGACCTTACGACAATGGCGCTTGTGCCGCAGGTAGTTGACGCGGTCAGTATTCCCGTTATCGCGGCGGGCGGTATCGCAGATGGCAGACAGGTCGCGGCGTGCTTTATGCTCGGCGCTGTCGGAGTTCAGGTCGGCACGCGTTTCCTCGTAGCCGAGGAGTGTACGATCGCTCAGGAATACAAGGACAAGATTTTAAAGGCTAAGGATATAGACACGGTCGTTACGGGCAAGAGGCTCGGACATCCCGTGCGCTGTATCAAGAGCAGCTACACAAGAGAATATACAAAAATGGAATACGATTCCACCTCATACTCTGACGAGGAGCTTGAAGCCAAGGGCGCGGGAGTGCTCAGACTGGCGGCGCGTGAGGGCGACGTCAAGAACGGCTGCGTGCTCGCGGGTCAGGTAGCCTCGATGGTTAAGAAGGAGGAACCCGCGAGAGATATCATTCTTGACCTCTTTACAAAGGCAGAGGAAGTTTTAGGCGGTGCGTCAAAATGGGTAAAATAGCGTTTGTTTTCTCAGGTCAGGGCGCTCAGTACACAGGTATGGGCAAGGAGCTTTACGAGAGCTCAAAGGCGGCGAAGGCTGTTTTCGATATAGCCGACGGTATTCGCCCCGGCACCTCAAAGCAGTGCTTCGAGGCTTCGGCGGAGGAGCTGTCCGTTACTGTCAACACTCAGCCCTGCGTATTTACGGCTGATCTGGCG
>CACYDB010000150.1 GCA_902773035.1 uncultured Ruminococcus sp.
AAAGAGAGGCTGTTATATCCTTAAGGACGACGAGATCGACAAGGTCAGAAAGACTATCATCATCAACGGCGGACTCAACGCCAAGATCGTCGGACAGTCTGCGTACACTATCGCTCAGCTCGCGGGAGTTGAGGTTCCGAAAACGGCTAAAATCCTCATCGGCGAGGTTGAGTCGGTTGATCTGAGCGAGGAGTTCGCGCACGAGAAGCTCTCCCCCGTTCTCGCGATGTACAAGTCCGAAAGCTTTGAGGACGCGCTCTCTAAGGCTGAACAGCTCATAGCTGACGGCGGCTTCGGTCACACATCCTCGATCTACCTTGACGCAGTCAACGAAAAGGATAAGATCGCCGAGTTCGGCGCGAGAATGAAAACCTGCCGAATCCTCGTCAACACACCGTCCTCACACGGCGGTATCGGCGACCTTTATAACTTTGACCTCACCCCGTCGCTGACGCTCGGATGCGGCTCGTGGGGCGGAAACTCAGTATCCGAGAACGTAGGCTGCAAGCACCTGCTCAATATCAAGACAGTTGCCGAGAGGAGAGAGAATATGCTTTGGTTCCAGGCGCCTGAAAAGGTTTACATCAAGAAGGGCTGTATCCCCGTAGCTCTCAGAGAGCTCGGCGAGGATATGGGCAAAAAGAGGGCGTTTATCGTCACAGACAGCTTCCTTTATAAAAACGGCTACACCAAGAACATCACAGATGAGCTTGACAAAATGAATATAACCCACTTTACATTCTACGACGTTCAGCCTGACCCGACGCTCTCAAGCGCTAAGGAGGGCGCCAAGGCTATGGCTGCGTTTGAGCCCGACGTTATCATCGCGATCGGCGGCGGCTCGGCTATGGACGCGGGCAAGATTATGTGGGTACTCTACGAGCATCCCGAGGCAGACTTTGCCGATATGGCTATGCGCTTCTCGGATATCAGAAAGAGAATCTACAAGTTCCCGCATATGGGCGACAAGGCGTACTTCGTAGCTATCCCGACAGCCTCGGGAACAGGCTCGGAGGTCACTCCCTTCGCGGTTATCACTGACGAGAACGACGGCACAAAATATCCTCTCGCCGACTATGAGCTTATGCCCGATATGGCAATCGTAGACGCGGATATGATGATGTCGGGTCCCAAGGGACTCACAGCGGCTTCGGGTATCGACGCGGTATCTCACGCTCTCGAGGCTTACGCCGCAATGCTCGCTACCGACTTCACCGACGGACTTGCCCTACAGGCTCTCAAGGTTATCTTTGAATACCTGCCCGCCTGCTATGAGAACGGTCAGAATGAACCTGTTGCCAGAGAAAAAGTCGCTCACGCGGCTACAATGGCGGGTATGGCGTTCGCGAACGCCTTCCTCGGAGTCTGTCACTCAATGGCTCACAAGCTCGGAGCCTTCCACCACATAGCTCACGGTATCGCGAACGCGCTTATGCTCGAGTATGTAATCCGCTTCAACGCGTCCGAGGTTCCGACAAAGATGGGAACCTTCTCGCAGTACGCGTACCCCCACACCAAGAGAAGATACGCTGAGGTCGCCGAGTATCTCGGTCTCGGCGGCAAGGACGACGACGAGAAGCTTGAGGCTCTCATAGGCGCCGTCAACGACCTCAAAAAGAAAATCGGTATC
Source organism: uncultured Ruminococcus sp. (assembly GCA_902773035.1). Taxonomy (GTDB): domain Bacteria; phylum Bacillota; class Clostridia; order Oscillospirales; family Acutalibacteraceae; genus Ruminococcoides. The sequence goes on from CACYDB010000150.1 coordinate 1,631, forward strand.
AAGGAAACTATCCGCGACTACGGCGTAGACGAAAAGTACTTCCTCGACACTCTCGACGACATGGTTGAGCAGGCGTTCGACGACCAGTGCACAGGCGCTAATCCGCGTTATCCGCTTATGAGCGAGATGAAGGAAATGTACCTCAAGGCTTACTACGGTAAGGACTATAAGGCAGAGTAAGGAGGGCTCAGGATGAAACTTGACAACGTTATTTACGAGACAAAAAATAAGAAGATATACCGCGACGGCGACCTCGCCATCAAGGTTTTTGACGAGAATTTCTCAAAGGCGGCTGTACTCAACGAGGCTCTCAATCAGGCTCGCGTTGAGGAAATCGAGGGTATCAACACCCCCAAGCTCCACGAGGTAACAGTGATCGACGGCAAATGGGCGATCGTAACGGACTACATCGAGGGTGAAACTCTCCAGAGTCTTATGGAGAAGAATCCCGACAAGCTCGACGAGTATCTCAACCTCTTTGTTAATTTGCAGATCGAGATCCTCTCAAAGCGCTCTCCCCTGCTGACAAGCCTGCGTAATAAAATGCAGAGAAAAATCAGCGAGTCAGAGCTTGACGCGACCACGCGCTATGAGCTTCACACCAGAATCAACGGTATGAAAAAGCACAACAAGGTATGCCACGGCGACTTTGTACCGTCGAATATCATCATCACGCCCGACGGCACTCCCTACATCATTGACTGGGCGCACGTAACTCAGGGTAACGGAGCCGCTGACGCCGCGAGGACTTACCTGATGATGAACCTCAAGGGCAGGATCGAGCTTGCCGAAAAGTATCTCAACCTCTACTGCTCAAAGACCGACACGGCTAAGCAGCTCATTCAGAACTGGATGCCGATAGTCGCGGCTTCACAGTCGGTCAAGGGAATCCCCGAGGAACGCGACCTACTGATGAAGTGGGCAAGCATTGCCGACTACGAATAAAATGCGCAATTCGCAATGCGTAATTCGCAATTAAAAGCTCCCGAAAGGGAGCTTTTTTTTAATTCGCGCAGCGAATATCATCGCGCAAGCGATTTCATTCTTCATTCGCGAAGCGTATTTCATTAAAAAAATTTAAAAAACTTTTTAAAAAATTGCATAAAACACTGCAATTTTCCCCCGTTTTTTGCCTATAAGTAGCAGGAGTTTTTTTCCTGCGAGTAACTTATAGAAGGGAAAACGAAATTATGACCAATAAAAACTGGCGCAAGGTGCTTGCGATGAATACGGAGGACGCTCAGGTTCTCGCCAAAATCGAGCCGCACAAA
>CACYDB010000151.1 GCA_902773035.1 uncultured Ruminococcus sp.
ACAAGAAAGCGCGCGCAATCAGCGCGTCCGCTTTCGTATAGTCATCGCTCGTGCGCGCGCAGCGTGCAACTGAGCGGACAATACAAATTATTTTTTGCTTTATAGGAGTTTATGTTATTGCTATTTCAGTTATCATGCGAAAAAGTTTATCATTTTGCAGCGTTACGGAACAGTTTCCTATAAAGTAAAAAAAACGGAGGCTTACGCCTCCGCTTATAATACATATACTCTTTAGTTAGGTGTGTTGGGGTTAGTCGGAACAGTGTTACCGCCGGGTAAAAGATCATCTAAATTTGTGGTTGCGTTATCGCTCTCGTCGAGCACATCCTCGGTAACATATAATACCTTCTCGAGTTCAGGTGTATTATACTTTTTCATAATTATCACTCCTGTTTTATTTTGTCTGGAATAAACCCAATATTTTAATAAATCACAACAAGAGATATTTTACATCAATAATCGCGTAAAGTCAAGTGTTTTTACGTATACGGCACATTTTTGTTAATTTTGTACAACGTCCTGCCCGTCAAGCGAATCCTTGATTTGTTCAAAGGTTACGCCGTATTTCTTGGCGATGTCGCGCGCGTAGCTCACGCCCTGAGGCGGCGCGAGGATAACCTTGAAGCTTCTCTGCCCGTCGTGAACGCCCGTTATCATACTGGCGACCACGCTGTTGCCCTCGGTATTCTCGTTGATTTCGTCTACTCTGCGCGCCAGCTCGTGCATATGAGTGTTGAACACCGCCCGCGTGCCGATGTAGCGCATAGCCTTTACTACGTCGTTGGCGATGAAAAGTCCCTCGGCAACGTTGGTGGTCGCGAGACTCTCGTTGAGCAGGAGAAAGCTTCTGTCGGTAGCCGCGTCAAAAATATGCGCCAGTCGCTGACTCTCCTCGCCGAGTCGTCCGAGGTCAACCGTATCGTTCTCGTCAGCGGGGAAATGCGTATAGATATTGTCGCACGGGCTGATTACAGCCGATTTCGCGGGGATGTATATTCCGCACTGGGAGAGGAGCATAGCAAGTCCTACAGCCTGTGTGAAGATCGTCTTTCCTCCCCTGTTTGGACCCGTGAGGATATAGATGCGGTGGTTATCGTCAAAGTCAACGTCGTTGCGGATAATGTCGATGTTGTCGCCCTGAACGTTTTTGATGGCGAGCTTCAAATTATATATTTCTTTAAAAGAACAATATCTTTCGTCAGCGTCGATTATCTCCGCCTTGCACATAGGCATTCCGAGCGCCGTGATCTTATCCACGAGCTCAGCCCAACGGATGTAGAAGATGATCTCGGGCATAAGGTTTATAAGGGCGTAGCCGCTGATGTTGATGTACTTTTTGAGCGTTGATTTTATATCCTTTACGGTGCGCTTAAGGATATCGGTAACGCTCTTTTTAAGCGCGTCGGAGAGTGGGTCGGCGCCCGTGATATCGTTGGTCTCGATATGGACGTTATGAGTCGCGCTCTGCTGATAGCTTCCGATGATCACGTTTGAGGAAACGGGATTAGCGGGATGGAAATTCTTGATATTGCTCACGTCGTTGCCGTGGCGGAGGTCATCCTCGCCGTCGGTAAAACGCAGAAAATGGCGCATAAGTCCGGGCTTGCCAAACTCTGTATCGTTGAGCGAGAGTACGCCCGCGTTCTTAGGTCTTAGGAGAGAGTCGAGGTTTACGCCGATCGTTATGCTCTTGAGCCTGCGAGCCTTGTCAAAGGTCTCGTCGATATCCTTTTTCAGCTCGTCAAAGCCGCTGCCGTTGTAGATGTCGGTAACGTTGTGACGCAGCTGCTTCATACCGTCGGAATGGATATCAATAGACTCGAGCGTATTTTTGATTGAGGTGATACAGCTTACGTACTCGTCGATCTCACGCAGGCGGTTTATAAGCAGCCAGAGTGACGACGCCTCCTGATCCTTCTGAAAGCGCTCGATCTCACGCAAATCCGCGAGCCTTACCACAAGCTCGCTGAGCTCCTTTCTGAGCTCGGGATAGCGCAGAAAGTCGTCGAAGATGTCGCGGCGGTAGCTGATCGTTTCCTTATCATCCGTTATCTGAGTCATAATCTTGCGGATAAGATTTTTCTCGTAGACCTCCTCAGTCAGCGCGTCAAGGAGGAAGTCAACGGACAGGTCGTTTACAGCCTCGTCGGTCAGGGTCTTGAACCTTCTGTCACTGCTTTCGGGATACAAAAGACTGAAATTTTCCATAGATAACACCTCTCGATTATTCTAACATATTAACAATTCATCAACAAGTTAATTTTTAAAAAACAGTACCATTTTTTCGGATTTTGTGGTAGAATTAAAGCGAGGTGAGAAAAAATGGACGAAATGATTAAGCGAATCAATGAGCTCGCTAAGAAAAAACGTGAAGAAGGGCTTACCGAAGCCGAACAGGCTGAGCAGAAGGAGCTGTACAAAAAGTACCTGAAGGGCTTTCGCAACAATATGGAGAAGCAGCTCGACAATACCGACGTTGAATTTCCCGACGGCAGAGTCGTACCCTTCAAGGAAGCCGCTAAAAAAAGCAGGGATAACAAATAATCTGACGCTATAATATCATATCAATCTGAAGATTATCTAAAGCTAAGGGAGCCGTCGCATTGGGCGACGGCTCCCGAGTTTATAATTGCAAGTTGTAAGCGCTAAAAGGGGCTGTCATTTTTGACAGCCCCGATTTTATCAGAAGCTTCCGCCTCCGCCGCCGTGTGACGAGCCTGAGGATGAAGTATGAGTCGAGCTGCCGCCGCCTGAGTCCTTCTCTCTCCTTGTACGCGTTACATGCGTATAGAGGAAGCGGTCGTAGCTCTCCTTAAGATTGAGGCTTCCCTGAACGAGATAGTCGTTAGCCTCAGCCTTGAGCCTTACGGGCTTATACTTCGACTTGATCATTAATACGATAACGAGCGAGATAATCACAGCTACCACGAGAGCTATCGCGATCGCGAAAAGGTTATCTCCCGTTGACGCGTATGTATGATTTACGTCGTAGGGCTTGCCGTTTCTGGCTTCCTTGACGAAATTATCTACGAGGTCGGCGTATTTGTCAAACGCGTCGTACCAGTCCTTAGAGCCAAGGTCGGACTTGATCTCGGAGCCTATGTAGTCGATTCCCCAGTCGGTGAGGGCTGTGATTCCGTAGCCCTTTGTTGAGATCCACCACTGTCTGTCCTCAGTCGCTACGAGCAGCAGACATCCGTCGTCCGCATAGCCGTTGTAGTCATAGTAATCGTCGGCGTATTCCATCATCGTGCCCGATTCAAGCGTCGGAATAGTGACGACAACAACGTCCATCTTGGAGTCCTCGCTCACCTGTGTGAGCTTTTCGGTGAGAGCTTTATTCTGCTCCTCCGTCATCGTAGACGCGCCGTCAACAACAAGCTGACCCTTTTCAGCCGCCGCGAACGGAACGGTGATTGACGAAATAATTATTAAAACAAAAATGAATGATAATACTTTTTTCATAACGGCACCCCCTTAAAACAGACCGAGAAATCTGCCGATGAAGAATACAGCGGCGCCGATTCCAATGGTAAGAGCGGCAAAGAGAAGCGCGAGCTTCTTGCCGTCTACGGGGAGATTGCCTGTGAATTTACCTGTCTGACCGTTCATAGCGAAGGTGTACTTCTCGCCGTTATGATCGGTGTTGAGGATCCAGACGGGATAGAGAGCGTATTTCGCCTTACCGTTTGTAACCTGGATAGAGCTTGACTTCGACACAACAGAGGTGTAGGGATAGTCGATGGTCGAACGGAGAACCTCCTCGGAGCTGGTCTTTACGCGGTTATTGGCGCGCTCAACGCTGTCCTCCATAGTAACGTCGTACTTATCCGCTATGTAGCCCGCGAGGTACGCTGTCTGAAAATCGACAGCCTCGGAGAAATCGAACGGCTCGATTGACTCCATAAGGTCGTCGGGCATCTGTGACGAGCCGTCGCAGGGGATGTTCTCAAAGCTCATCGAGCCAGCGCGGAATACGTCGAAGAAGCTTGTCTCGGTGTAGTTATAGTCTGAGTCAGACCAGGTTCTGACGGTAGTAGCCTCAAAGTTTACAGCCGCGTCAGTCTCGGAGTCAAAGAGCCAGAACGGTACATACAGGCCCTTGATTTCCTCGAGCCTGTTCTCGTCCTTGAACTTCTTGGGAGCGAACTTCTTGGAGTTGACGTACTTTTTGAGCTCGTCCTTAGCCTGCTCCTTTGTAAACTTGAACGGAATGACGTAATCGGGCTTTAAGGTTCCCGAAAGTCTGCCGCTTAATACAACGGGATTGCCGCAGTAGGGGCACTCCGTAGCGGCGGTCGTAGCGTCGCATACGATCTCGCCCGCGCAGGACTTACAGACGAATACGTTCATATTCTCCTGCTCGCCCTCGTCCCATTCCTGACCTGCCTTCTCGTTCCACGTGAAGTCGTCGGGAGCCTGCTCGTTGAGTCGCTGATCCTTTTTCAGAAACGCGTTCGGGTCAAACTCGCTGTCGCAGTAGGGACATTTCATCTTCTGAGCGGTGGCGTCAAAGTTTACCGCGCCGCCGCAACAGGGACATTTATATTCAAAAATATCAGCCATACTTTTTCCTCAATTATTATACTATATCGTTACTGTCAAACGGGTCGCCGCACTCGGGACAGAACTTGGGAGGATTATGCGGATCCTTGGGCTCCCAGCCGCACTTGTCGCACTTATAGAGAGGAGCTCCCGCGGGCTTGGGTGAACCGCATTCCTGACAGAACTTACCCTTGTTTACCGCGCCGCACTTACAGGTCCAGCCGTTCTCGGCAGGCTTCGGGGCGCCGCACTCGGGACAGAACTTACCTGTAGCGGTAGCTCCGCACTTTGCGCACTTCCAGCCGTTTGCCGCAGGCGCCTGTGGAGCGGGCTGCTGTTGCTGCTGTTGCTGTTGTTGCTGCTGACCCATATTAAAGAAGGACTGAGCGGCGGCGGGGCCTCCGTTGGCGTTCATCGCCATACCCATTCCCATAAAGCCTGTCATAGCTCCGGCTTCGTTTGAAGCGGCAGCCTTCATAGCCTCCGCCTGAGAATCTATGATTGTCGCGCCCGCCATGGACGGATTGCGAGCGAGCATACCTCTGCGCTGAGCCTCCTTGAGTGTAGCCGCGTCCTCCTCTGTGAGAACGATCGGGTTGAGCGCGATCGAAACAATGCTGATTCCTCTGAGATCGGACCACTTCGCAGTAAGAGCGTCGTTCATAGCGTTTGTGAGGTCGTCAACGTGACCGCTGATCTGATTCGGACGGAGCTCAAGCTCGCTGAGCTTAGCAAATCCGGGGTTGAGAGCGTGGATGAACTCAGTCTTGAGCTGAGTGTCGATCTCTGTACGCTTGTAGGGCTCGGAAACGTTGCCGCAGACGTTTGTGTAGAACAGAAGCGGATCTGTGATCTTGTAGGAATAGACGCCGCTGCAACGGATATCTAGGTCAAGATCAAAACCGATTTTGCTGTCTACAACTCTGAACGGAACGGGGTTCATAGTGCCGAATTTATTGTCAATGATTTCCTTTGTGTTGAAATAGTAAACGCGCTGATCCTTGCCCGGATCTCCGCCGAAGGTAAAACGCTTGCCTATCTGCTTGAAGGTATCAATAATACCCTTGCCGAGCTTGCCCGTAAAGATACTGGGCTCGGTTGAGGTGTCGTATACAAACTCGCCCGGCTCTGCGCAAACCTCTACGATCTTGCCCTGCTCAACGATAATCATACACTGACCGTCGGCAACCGCGATAACGGAGCCGTTGGAGATGATGTTTTCGTTGCCCTTTGTGTTGGACGAGCGCGAGGATGTACGCTTCTGACCCTTTACAACGAGGGTATCCTTAGCGATACTGTCGCAGTAAAAGAATTCCTTCCACTGATCAGCCATAACACCGCCCGCGGCGCCAATGCCTGCTTTAATTAATCCCATAATTAAAAACTCCTTTCAACTGAACATAATTTGCCAGTATAATCTTATGTACATTATACTATATTCACTGATATTTGTCACTATCACTTTCGTTAATTATCAACAAAAATATAGCACAAAATTTAGGCTTGTTTTTTGTGCACATTTAATAATACGCGAATTATAAAGGCGCGCATTTTCCACTTGATTTTTTCTGATAAAAATGCTATACTAAGTAGGATAACAAAGCAACGTAAACAACGCAGGAGGATAAAATGAAAACAAATAAGAAATATTACACTCCCGAATTGGAAGCAATTAAATACGAGGTTGAGGATTGCCTCGACGAATCACAGCAAACTCCGACGACACCTGAGATACCCAAGGAGACTCAGGACATCGGCGGATTATTCTGATTGCCTAAAAAAAGTTCAGCGGACAGCAAAAGCTGTCCGCTGTTTTTCATTTTCAGCCCAGAAGCATCGCTTCAAAGCTCTCGCAGTCCACACATCTGCTCTCTGTAGGCTCGATCTCGTGAGTACCAACCGATATACTGTCCAGTGAGCAGTAGTCCCTGTCCTTGCTGTGATATTTACAGCTTTCTACGGTGCAGTGTATGCACTGGTTCGCGAATGAATTATCCATAAGTTTCACCTCACAATTAATATCTGATATTTAATCAAAAATATTCCTCACTGCCGCGGGTTTTGAAAATAAAATATAGCGAGGTGAAATTATGTATTATTTCAGCATTTGCGTACTTACGCTGTTCGCGCTTATCGGAGTTATGAATATCTGCCGCGGAATAGCTCAGGCTCTCAACCGTCCGCGCGACGATCGGGAGATCATACTTATCGAGCCTATCCGCGAAAAGCAGGAGGACGCTGAGTTCCGTCTCAGGAGCGCCGCGAGAAAGGTTATGTGGATGGGACGCTTCGCGCCCGACAGAGTGATCTGTCTTGACTGCGGAATGGACGGCGAGACGAAAAAGCTCTGCGGACTTGTATGCAACGAATATCCGTTTATGGAGCTGTGCGGCAAGGAAGAGGTTTTCAGCAGGATCGAAGCCCTTACCTCTAAATAGAAAAAACAACAGGCGAATAACCTGTTGTTTTCTTTTGCCGTTTATTGTATAATTAAATTACTTTTTGCGGATAAGTATGATCGGTGTGCACTCCTTGCCCTGACCGCAGGGGTTGTCGGAGATGAGTCCGTGGAGCTCCTCCTCGGAGAGAGTGATGTCAGAGGAATAGCCGAGCACCTCTTGTCCGAGGTCGTTGGCGTCTACGATCATCATACTCATACCGAGCTTCTCCTTGATTTCGTCACAAACGCCTGAGGGATTCTCGGGATTCTCGATACCGATATCGCCGTACTCGTCCCATACCTTGTTGTAGAAGCCGTCGAGACCCGCTACGTCCTGGCCGACTATCTCATAAAAAACGCCCTTCTTGCCGAACAGCTTGCAAACTCCGCCCGCGAAGCTTGCCCAGAGAACCTTCGGCAGACCCGCCTTTGAGATCGCGTACTGCATTTTGATAGTCTCGCCTACGCCTACGCCCGCAGTCTCGGGATGTGAGGCGAATTTTGAAAGGAACTTTGCCCAGAAGCCGATTTTCAGATCCTCGCGCTTAACAACGCGGTTCTGACACAGCGCGATGATCTTCTCGCTCGAGGAAACGATATCGCCCTCCTGATAGATCGGGGAAACATACTTCCTGAAAATCTCAACGTAATCCTCGCCCTGCTTGACAAAGTGAGTCTTTATAGCATGGCGCATATATGTAGTACCGTTGACGGTAATCTCAACATTTTTACCTTCATTAGCGAAAAATTCCATAATTATACCTCCGAATTTTTTCGATTAAAGCTTTCGGTTTTTTATATTATATATCATTAGCTAAAAATTATCAATCAGCAGATAAACAAAGTTTTCGGTATTTTGACCGAAATTTTTAGGAGCATTTTATGCAGGATAACGAATTATTTGAACTTTGCGCTACAGTCGACACAATTATATACCGTAACGAGAGCAACGGCTACACTGTGCTGGAGCTTGACGACGAGGACGAAACTACCGCCGTCGGCATTATGCCCGACGTAGCTCCGGGTGAAAATGTCAGGCTCGTCGGATTCTTCAAGCCTCACAGCTCCTACGGAATGCAGTTCTCCGTCACGACCTACGAAAAGACTATGCCCGAGGACATAGCGGGAATACTCAACTATCTCAGCTCAGGCGCGATAAAGGGCATAGGCCCCGCGACAGCCTCAAATCTCGTCAAGGAGTTCGGCGAGGCTACGCTCGACGTGCTTATGAACGAGCCCGAAAGAGTCGCTAAGGTCAAGGGGATCTCAGCGGTCAAGGCGAAGGACATCAGCTCTCAGCTCAAGGAAAATACAGGCATCAGAGAGCTAATGCTCTACCTCGGCGAGTACGATATCTCACCCTCCTCCGCCGTAAAAATCTACAAGGCGTTCGGCTCACGGGCGATTCAGGAGATCAAGGCAAATCCCTACAGCCTGTCCGACGGCGAGTTCGGAATAAGCTTTGAAAAGGCTGACGCCATAGCCCTGAAGCAAGGCAGAGGTCCTGATGAAAAGACAAGGATACGCGCGGGACTAGCCTACGTCCTGTCGCATAACTACAAGAACGGTCACACCTGCCTGCCCCGCGAAAGACTCGTCGAAACCTCGTCAAGCTTTCTCGGGCTTGAGTTCGGACAGGTTGACAATGTGCTCTCCGAAATGATAACCGACGAATCCTTCATCAGCTACGAGGCTGAAAACAGGAATTTTATCTTCTCGCGCGAAATGTTCTCTTCGGAAAGCTACATAGCACAGCGGCTAAAAATGATGATGCTCTTCCCCGCCGTTCAGATACCCGAGATCGACAAGCATATCGAGGCAATCGAAAAATACAACGGCATAGAATACGCCTCAATGCAGAAGGAAGCGATAACGCAGGCGTTATCACGCGGACTTCTCGTGCTTACGGGAGGTCCCGGCACGGGTAAGACCACAACACTCAACGCCATAATCAAGATCCTCAAGGACAAGGGGCAGAAGGTTCTGCTCTGCGCTCCTACAGGACGCGCGGCTCAAAGAATGAGTGAGGTCACGGGCGGCGACGCCAAGACCATTCACCGTCTGCTCGAGGTCGCGTGGGACAAGAATGACCGTCCCGAATTTAAGAGAAATGAAAAGAACACTCTCAAATGTGACGCGCTAATTATCGACGAGGTAAGTATGGTTGACGCGCAGCTTTTTGAAAGCGTGATGAGAGCCTTACCGATGGGATGCAGGCTGATACTCGTCGGCGACAGTCATCAGCTGCCATCCGTCAGCGCCGGAAATGTGCTCGACGACCTCATCAGCTCGGGTAAGATCCCCGTCGTACAGCTCAACGAGATTTTCCGTCAGTCTATGGAAAGCCTCATCGTCACCAACGCTCACAAGATCGTCAGCGGTGAAATGCCCGAGCTTAACGTCAGGGACAAGGACTTCTTTTTCCTGCCGTCCGAGAACAAGGCTGTGATCCGCAAGACCGTCAGCGACCTGTGCACAACAAGGCTTACCAAAGCCTATGGCTACGATATCCTCAACAACATACAGGTACTCGCTCCCGGCAGGAAGGGTGAGCTCGGAGTTACCGAGCTGAACACGAGCCTGCAGGCAGTAATCAACCCTCCCGACGATGAAAAGGCGGAGCTCACCTCAGGCAAGAGGATTTTCCGCGAGGGCGACAAGGTTATGCAGACGCGCAACAACTACGATTTGCTCTGGACTAAGGACGACGGTGAATGCGGCGAGGGAATTTTCAACGGCGAAATCGGCGTGATCGAAAAAATCAGCAGAAAGTCGCGTATTCTTAAAATCCGTTACGACGACAAGGTCGCATCCTACGACTTCGACTTCATCACAGACCTCGACCTCGCCTACGCCACCACCGTACATAAGAGTCAGGGCAACGAATTCGACGCGGTTATTATGCCGCTCTACCGAGGCTCGCCGATGCTCTATTACCGCAACCTCCTTTATACCGCCGTAACACGCGCAAAAAAATTGATGATTATAGTAGGCAGTTATGAGATTATACAGAAAATGGTATCCAACAATCGAAAAAACCTCCGCTACAGCGGTCTCAAATATTTTCTCACCGAACACGAAACCGAACAAATTCTTTAGGCTTATTCTCCCCGACAAATGTCCGTTCTGCTACCGCACAGTCCGTTTTAACGACACCGTTTGCATCAGATGTAAGGACAAGGCGGAGTCTCAAACAATCAGAAAACACGCAATCGGCGGCTATCTCTGCCTCTGCGCCTATTTATACAAAGGCGTCTATGCCGAGTCGATCAAGAGAATGAAATTCAATGAATATCCTCAGTACGCGGACAAGCTCGCAATTCTGATGAACCGCATTATCGGCTTCGATCCCAAAGAATACGATGTAATCACCTTTGTTCCGATGCACCCGATGCGACAGGTAACGCGCGGCTACAATCAGTCGGAGCTACTGGCAAGACAGCTCTCAAAGGAGCTGAACATTCCCTGCGAGGCGCTTCTGATAAAGATAAAGAATAACCTCGCTCAGCACGAGCTCAGCGCTAAGGAAAGAAAAAAGAACGTAAAGGGCGTATATCAGGCGATAAATCAAGAGAAAATAAAAAGGAAAAATATTCTGATAATCGACGACGTGATCACCACGGGACACACGCTCGGCGAGTGCTGCCGTATGCTCGAAAAGGCAAAGGCGGGGAAAATCACCTGCGCCTCAGTCACGGCGAAAATTGAATAAACCACTTGAAATTGACAGTTTTTTGCCTTATAATGTAAAAAGGAAAATTTGCAAAATCGTATTTATTTCAAACGAAGGGTGTTTTACTTTTGGATATAGGATTAGATTTAGGCAGCAGCCGTACAAGGCTGTTTATAGATAAAAAGGGAAAGGTGCTCGACGAAGCAAGCGTCGCCGCCTACAACGTTATGACAAACAAAATTATAGCCGTCGGCGACGAGGCGTACGCTATGCTGGGCAAGACTCCCGACAGCATACGCGCGGAATTTCCGCTCGCCAGCGGAGTGATCGCTCAGTCGGCGCTCGTTGAGGATATGGTTCATATCCTGATGAAGCACGTCTGCACCAGCAAGATCGTTATGCCGAGAGTCGTAGTCTCCATCCCCGGCGACATCACCGAGGTCGAGAAGCGCGCCGTAGTCAACGCGATAAGCTTCTTCGGCGTAAGGAGAGTGTACCTTATTGAGAACACAAAGGTCGCGGCGATGGGCGCGGGTATCGACATAATGGGACCCCACGGCGCAATGGTGGCAAATCTCGGCGCGGGAACCTCAAGCGCGGCGATACTCTCACTCGGAGGAATCGCGGAGAGCAAGTGTATCAAAGTCGGCGGCAACAAGATGGACGACGAGATCGTCAAATATATGAAGCACAAATACTCACTCGTAATCGGTCAGCCTATGGCTGAGAGGTGCAAAATCGCGATCGGCAGCCTTGTTGAGAACAACGGAGAGGACAATACCTTCCGCGTAAAAGGCAGAGACGCTATCGGCGGACTGCCGAGGTACGTTGACGTTACCGAGAGCGAAATCAGAGACGTGATAATGGAGACGGCTATGGAGATCGTAACCATGATCAAGGACGTTATCGAGAACGCGCCTCCCGAGCTCGTCGGCGACATCTACGAGGACGGTATCACCCTGACGGGCGGACTTGCCAAGCTCAAGGGCTTCGCTAAGCTTATCGCCGACAACACGGGAATCAGGGTAACGGTCGCCAAGGAGCCCGAGGACTGCGTAATCAACGGCTGCGGCGAGGCTATTCAGTACATCGGCGAGGTTGAAAAGAGCGCCAAAATGGACATCAATCCGCTTATGGCGGCGTATTGATCAATTCGCAATTCGGAATGCGCAACGCGAAATTAAAGCACTCCTCACGGAGTGCTTTTCTTTATGCAACATATATGTGAGAAAAAGGCTTCCCTTGGGGGAAGCTGTCACCGACAACTTGTTGGCGCTGACTGAAGAGGGTCCTCATTATACCGCTCGCTTTATCAAACGTGAGATATAGAGGATTTTATATAAACGGACCCTCTCCCGACCAAATCGCAAGCGATTTGCCCACCCTCCCCCAAGGGAGGGCTATATTAACCCCCGAAAATTAAGATAATTATATATTTCCTCGCAAACCCTTTTGAAATTCCTGTTTATATCAGAATTTGAAAATCTTAAAACGGTCAGTCCCAAATCAGCCAGACGTTCATCCCTTTGTTTATCCTTTTGAACCTGTTCTTCATTATCAAAATGTTGATTTCCGTCGAGCTCAATCACCAACTGTGCTTTGTAGCTGTAAAAATCTACGATATAATTATCTATTGTTTTCTGCCTCCTGAACCCAACAGGCAAGCCGGACAGAAAATCATACCAAAGATGTTTTTCCTCCTTGGTCATTTCTTTTCTGAGTTTTTGCGAGTTTTTTGTCAGCTTGTTATTTGAGTATGTGTATTTGGGCGTATACTCTGCATCACTCATTTTTCATTTCTCCCAACCGCAATCCTCAATCACAAACTCTTCGAATGAATCTATATAATCCAAATCAAAGTCGTGAAAATAAATGTACGCGATTTTTCTTTCATCCTCATTTATGCCGATAAAGTACATATCCTTCGGAAAACCATACTCCGAATACGCCTCGGATAACACTCTGAACTCAAACCCGTCCAGAGTAAATTCGGGTTTCAGCTTACTATCCGAAACGTCAAATTCTATTATGTCTTTTGAAAATTTATAATTACTCTCAATTCCTGCTTTTTGTTTCTCAA
>CACYDB010000152.1 GCA_902773035.1 uncultured Ruminococcus sp.
AGCTCAGGTGGTTTTTTCTGGACATTATTCTCGGTTTGTGGTATTATATTTTCTGAAAAGGCGGCGAAAATTATGTTCAGAAAAATGAGACGCTTTAAACAGCAAATCAGCAAGGAGAGCTGTGTTAAAATATTGAAGGAACAGCCGAGGGGCGTTCTTTCCGTGATCGGCGACGACGGGTATCCCTACGGCGTTCCGATGGATCACCTGTACAGCGAGGAAGATAACAGGCTTTATTTTCACTGCGCGAGGGAAGGTCATAAGCTCGACGCGATCAACGCCTGTGATAAGGTCAGTTATTGCGTTATGGACGGGGGATATCGCAAGGAAGGCGAATGGGCGCTGAATATCAACAGCGTTATTGTGTTTGGACGTATGCGCGTTGTGAGCGAAGAGGATAAAAAGCGTGAAATCTGCGTTGAGCTTTGCAAAAAGTTTACCGACGATGAGGCGTATCTTCAAAAAGAGCTTGACAGCGCGTTTAACCGCGTGTGCTGTCTTGAGCTGACCGTTGAGCATATGACGGGCAAGCTTGTCAATGAATCATAACGGAGGAAAAGTTATGGCTGAAGCAACAAACTCAGTTAATAAAAATGTGGAAGTGTCGCGTGATAAAAAGATTATCCGCACAAGTATTATCGGGATTCTGGCGAATGTGCTGCTCGCGGGCTTCAAGGCGGTTATGGGACTGCTCTCGAACTCAATCGCCATTACGCTTGACGCGGTAAATAATATCTCGGACGCGGCTTCTTCGGTTATCACGATAATCGGTACCAAGCTCGCGGGTAAGTCGCCTGATAAAAAGCATCCGTTCGGCTACGGCAGAATCGAATACCTCAGCGCGATGATTATAGCGGTAATCGTACTTTACGCGGGCGTTACGTCCTTTGTTGAGTCTGTCAAGAAAATCATCACGCCTGAAACTCCCGACTATACGCCTGTAGTGCTGATTATTGTTGCCGTCGCGGTGCTCGTAAAAATCGTACTGGGACGTTACGTCAAGGCGGTCGGGGAGAAGATCAACTCCGAATCGCTTATCAATTCGGGCAAGGACGCTACTCTTGATTCCGTTATTTCAGCTTCAACACTTGCCGCGGCGGGAATCTATCTTGTTTGGGGGATTTCGCTTGAGGCTTGGCTCGGCGCGATTATCTCGATAGTTATCGTGAAATCGGGAATTGAAATGCTGGGAAGCGCGTTGTCTCAGATTCTCGGAGAAAGCGCTGACGCTCAGCTCGCGAGGGATATTAAGAAAACCGTCGGCTCATTCCCCGAGGTTCAGGGAGTGTACGACCTTGTGCTCAACAATTACGGCCCCGACCGCTTCAACGGTTCTTTGCACATAGAGATTCCCTCAAGCTGTACCGTTACACGCGCGGATGAGCTTATTCAGGAAATTACTCAGACCGTGTATCAGAAGCACGGAATTATACTTACGGCGATCAGCATTTATTCGATCAATTCCGACGACAAAGAATATAACGCTGTCAAAGAGGGAATTGAGGAAATAGTCGCGGGTTATCCCGAGATACTCGAAATACACGCGCTCTCGCTTCGCAAGGATGAAAAGACGATACGTGTTGATTTGGTGGTTAGCCTTGGCTCTAAGGACAGAGGCGGTGTGTTCGGCGAAGCTGTAAAAAGCATTGAAAAACGTTTTCCCGATTATTCTGTATACGCCGTTATGGATACGGACTTTGCCGAGGAATAGTAATGTTTTAAGGCAACACCGCACAATTCGCGGCGAGCGCCTTGCTTGAATATTATTCCGTCATCATTGCTCAAAAATCAGTACCCATACGTCAGTATGCGCACTGATTATTTGTTCAAGCTGACGAAAAATCTTACTTCGCAATCCGCACACCTGAATTGTGCGGTATTGCCTTAATTGATTTCACGGGTGGATGCCTACCGTGCAGTCAGGTCAAGTTTCATTTTCGGAGGACGCGTTATGTTATCTTACATATGGCCGATAGCGCTGGTGGTGCTGTCGAATGTTGTTTATCAGATTTGCGCGAAGTCTGTGCCGAACGGGATCAATCCGCTTATCATTCTGACGGTTACTTATCTTGTGGGAGCCTTGACGAGCTCGGTTTTATATTTGGTTCTCGGTAAGCACACGAATCCTGTCAGGGAGCTTGCTCATATCAACTGGGTTCCGTTTGTGCTCGGTATGGTTATCGTCGGACTGGAGGTCGGCTTTATTTACGCTTATAAAGCGGGCTGGACGGTCAGTACCGCCGCTCTTGTTGAGGGTACGGCGCTTGCGGTTATTCTGCTTTTTGTGGGCTGGCTGTTCTATAAGGAAGCAATGACATGGAATAAGCTCGTCGGCGTGGGGCTCTGTCTCGCGGGACTGTTTTTCATCAATTATAAATTCTAAACTATATAAAATAACATCCGTTCGGAATTTGCTGTCCGAGCGGATGTTTTGCTATTAGATTTCTCCGAGCATCTGAGCCGCGTTGTCAGCCGCCTTGACCTTGCCGAACGCCTTGATGATAACGCCGTCTTCGTCAATAAGGTATGTGGTGCGGACTACGCCCATACTTACCTTGCCGTAGAGCTTCTTTTCCTTCCACACGTCGTACGCCTGAATGACTTCCTTCTCGACGTCTGAAAGGAGGGTGAAGGGTAAGCCGTACTTTTCCTCAAAGCGCTTGTGTGACGCTACGCTGTCCTTGCTTACGCCGAGTACGACCGCGCCTTTTTCGAGAAATTGGGGATAAAGCTCGCCGAAGGCGCAGGCTTGTTTTGTACAGCCTGCGGTGTTGTCCCTCGGGTAAAAATATAAGATGACCTTTTTGCCCTTGTAATCCGAGAGAGAATGAGTCTCTCCGTTCTGGTCGGGAAGTGTAAATTCCGGAGCCTTTGCGCCGATTTCCAACATAGTGAATACCTCCGTTGTTTTGTTGATTTCATTATATCCGTTCGCGCGGGGAATTGCAAGGGGAGATGTTTTGCGGGAGGGAAAATATGAAAAATAATGTGGAAAGGGCTGACTTTTGAAAGGCTCTGTGTTATAATCTTTTTATCGGAAATTGCGCAAGGGTGTGATTGTTGTGAAAAGAATTAAAAGGCGGCGCTTGTTTATCAGAGCATTTAAAACTGCGGGCGCGGATAAGGTCCTGCTGGTTTATATGGTTTGGTTCTTCGTCGCGGCGATCCCTATTTGGCTTGTTGAGCCGAATATAAAGAGTTACGGCGACAGCCTGTGGCTCTGCTTTGCTTCGGCGACCTCTATAGGCTACGGAGACGTTGTCGCTACGACTGTCCTCTCGAGAGTTATTACGATTATTCTGTCGGTTTATTCGATAGCCGTTATCGCGATAATTACCGCCGTGATTGTCGGATATTTCAATGATGTGTCCAAGGTGAGAACGAATGAGAGCTTGCAGAAATTCGCCGATGATCTTGAGCATTTGCCCGAGCTCTCCAAGGAGGAGCTTCAGGCTATTTCCGAGCGCGTGAAAAGGTTCAGACAAAAAGGAAAATAAAATCGGGGGCAGCCGCATTATTATTTTGCGACTGCCCTTATCTTTTTTATATAAGAATACCGTTACAGTGGTCGACTTCGTGCTGAATGATCTGCGCGGTAAAGCCTGTGTAGGTTTTTGTTTTCCACGCGAAGCTGTTGTCCTGAAATTTTACCTTGATTGTTTTGTAGCGTGTGGTTTTTCGGGGAGCGCCGAGTAATGACAGGCAGCCTTCTTCTGTTTCAAAGGGCTCGCTCTTTGAGATGATTTCGGGATTGTACATAATCGTGTAGCCTGATTTGTCGCAAAAAGCTATGATACAGACGGATTTGCCTATCATATTCGCCGCCATTCCGACGCAGGAGTCGCGGTGAGCCGTAAGTGTGTCGAGTAAATCCTTCGCGACAGGAGCGTCGAGGGGAGTCGCGGGCTTTGATTTTACAGATAAGAAGAACGGGTCGTGGATTAATTCTTTTACCATATTTCTTGTCCTTTTCGAAATTTTATTTGCCTGATTTATTATACGCTTTCTCTGAGTATTAATCAATAGCTTTATCACGCAAAAAAAGCTGCCGCTATTGCGGCAGCCCGTTAAAATATTCCTCTATCACTGATTAGCGATGGATGTAGTAGTACTCGTCGTAGTTTGCGCCGAAGTTGTTAGCCCAATACTCTCTGCCGTTTACCTGATAGCAGATAGCGTACTGGAACTTGCCGTGCTCAGGCATACCGTTGATGTTGAGAGTTGTTGTCCAAGTCTCAGTGTTGTTGCCGTTAGACTGGCTGTATGTTAACGCCTTGTCTGTGTAAGACTGCCAACCGTTAACTGTGTATCTTACGAATACGTTCTTGTGGTAAGCGTAGTTCTGAAGAAGAGCGTTAACCTGGTAGCCGTTTGAGCCGTAACCGAGGTACTGGTAACCGATTCTCTCTGAAACGATGGGAGCAACGCCGAGTCTGTCGGAGTTTGTGTAGTTTGCGTTGTTGTTGTTATCCCAGTAAACTCTGCCGTTTGACTCAAATCTGATAGCGTAGAGACCGCTCATGCTGTGGAAGGTAGCTCTCCAGATCTTAGAGCCGTCGCTGAGAGTTGTGTAGTACTCAGCCGCAACGTCCTGCCAAGCTTCGTTCTTGATGTAGTTGTAGTGGATGAATACCTTCTGGTTAGCGCCGTTATCATTTGTCTTTACGAATACTTCGTAGTGGTTGATAGCGTACTTAGTGAAAAGAACGCTTGAAGAATACATACTTACCTTATCGGTAGCAGCGCTTGCTGTAGCTGTGCCCGCAACGCAGAATACGCTGAGAAGCATTACGAATGTAAGTACGATTGACGCGATTCTTGTTGATTTCTTTGTCTTTGCCATAATTAATACCATAGCCTTTCTGCTCACATATGAAATTTGTTTGCTTACTACCTTACTGTGAGCGTGTAAGATGTAAGTCTGATCAAGCCGCTCCCGCCTTCCAAGGTTTATATCGGGTCGGCTACGGGTTTCCGGAGAACGATGCCGCTCCGGAGCACAGGCATTATATTATCAAACCGTTTTCAAAAAATCAAGCTTTTTTACACTTTTGACTTTTATTCTGACTTATGGTAATTATTAACTAAAATCGTTGCAAGATTTTGTACAATATTACCAGTGGTTTAGCAAAGTGTACAAGTTTGAGTAAACTAAACTGTTACTGATAACTAAAAAAAGGAGACTGACGTTTGGTCAGTCTCCGATGTGCTTTGATATGTAATTTAAACCTCGCCGTGCTTTTTGCCGACGTTGCCTGAGCCGCTGATTTTAGCGAGATACTTCTGGATACAGG
>CACYDB010000153.1 GCA_902773035.1 uncultured Ruminococcus sp.
AATCGCGTTCCAGTCTACAGCGCAGTTATTGTAAACGTCGCCGAGCGAGTCGGTATACGGAGCGTAGAATACATTATTATTGGTATCCCTGATATAGAACACCGCGGCTACGCCGTAATCTCTGAGATTGTTGACGGCAAAGGTTACGTACTTATAAGTCTTGTCGGAGTTATGCACACCGTAATCTCCGCTGACATTATTATCCGTACCGCCGCAGCTGAAAATGTTCCGCGCGGGAGCGTTATCGAGCGTAAGGTCGTTGGCGAGCTCTCTCGCCTCAGCCTTAGAGTTTGCGGCGACAGCGATAAAGCCGTAATCGGCGGCGTCCTGAAGCAGAGTGTCTTTGAGAACGGATACAAATCTGACGCTTCTGCTCTCTTCCCCGTTTGATGAATTTTTAACCTGTACGCCGAGAAGCTCAATGTTTTTGAACACATTGGAAATGCCGAAGTTTGTGGTATCCTCAGCGTCGCGTTCAAACTCCGCGGTGAGAGAAATTTCCTCTCCGCCGCTTGTGATATAAGGAACAGTACGCTTTTTACATTCCGCTGCCTGAACAAGAGTTCGCGCTGAGTTCGGATCCTCAGACTCAGCGGCGTATACGGTGTTGCCGATGATTCTCAAGCCGTAAATATCCATCGTATCGCTTTCAGTGTTGTCCCAGAAACGCTCGGTAGATCCGTCAACCGTATCATATACATAGATCGCCGACGGAGTGTTGTAATAGATATAGCCGTCCTGACTGTCTATTGTGGAGTAAACGCCGTTCCATGAATACTGAGGATCGGGACGATACTGCCAGCGGTCGCTGATCTCAACGAGCCTGTCACTCTTTGTATCGGTCAGGTAATCATATGTGTAGATTCCGCCCTCATTAGTCACATTCCTCGACATATAAAGCTGATTATTAACATAGCAGAGCCTTGAGCTCAGAGAGTGAAGAAGCTCGTAGCTGTCAAATCTGTCGTCGTCGGATACAAAGAGCGTATTATAATCAGTATGAAGATTATCGGCGTTTGTGAAAACAGAGCTGTCCTGAAATGCGCTGTCGGTATAGAGGAAGAAGTTATGCTTAACGTGAGTCTCAACATTCTCGTGATTTAGAGTCGGATCGTCCCAAGTCACGTCAACGTTGTACCACTCGCCGTCGATCTTGACCTTTGACCACTGATGTGCCATTGACTCCGAAACGATCTGCTCGGTATCCACTCCGCAACGCTTGAGCAGGTATGAATATGCTCCCGCGTAGCAGTCGCAATCGCCGAACTCCTTGACCATAAGCATATATGTGTCAACATCATGACCGTCGGGATCGGTGAGCTTATAGGATGAGTTGATAACAAGCTCGTCGTGAAGGATAAGCGCCTTCTCAAAATCGGACATCGAGCTGTCTACCTTTTTAAGATACGCCTGAGTCTTTTCCTCAAAAGCCTTTTTCATCTCAACAGTATCGGCTTTTGAATAAAAGTCATTGGAATTGCGCGAATCATTATTCACGTCATCCGTATAGTTATAAATAAAGAGAATATTCGTGACCTGACCGCTGCTCAAATACCAGCTGAAATTTTTCAGATAGAACAGCTCGGGATGGCTCTGGAGCAATACATCACGAAACATCACCATTGTGTCGTAGGAGTTGGAGGAGTTTGTAATAAGCGGAGTTTCCGCGGTCCTGTTATACTCCGTCAGGTTCAGCGACTCCTCAAAATTATCGACTAAATCTGCGGCGTACTCGATAAGATCATAATACTTATCGGCAAAAGCCTGACCGTCGGAGGCGTAGCCGTAATAATAGATCCTGCCTTCCTGAGTCTCAGCGGAAGCGCTGACGGCTCCGAGCGACGTAAACGCCGAAATCAGAATCACCGCTGATAAAGCTAACGAAATAATCTTTTTCATACATATCACCTCAAAAAACTCGCGCTGATATACGCGTCAGTGATATTTTACCACTTTTTCACTATCCGTTCAATTGATGTATTCGTATAAAATACAGCTTGTGATTTGGTAAGTTTAAACAAAAGAAAGGCTGTCACGAATCAGATTCGCAACAGCCTCTCGAATATTTTGAATTAATTGTTATGCGACGTTATCCCTGATCAGAAGTTCCAGGTGTAGTCGTTTACGCTTGTGAGATACTCGTTCTCATACTCACCCTCACCGTTGTTGGTAGTGATGAATACGTTATCGCTGCCGAGGTACTCGTCGCCGTTAAACGCCTTGCAGGTGATTGTTGAACCTACGGGAAGGTTTACGCTGAGGCTCTCAACGGGAGTGTTGATAACCTTGTCGATACCTGTCTTTTTGTTGTAGTCAGTGCCTGTGAAGTGGAATCTGTAAGCTACAAAGAAGTTATTAACGTCTGTCTCGAGGTGAGTATCCTTAGCGTCGCCGTTAACGATGATCTTCTTCTCAACGTTGTCAATGATGTCGATACCCTTAACTGTGTATCTCTCGGGATTCTGAGCGGCTTCACGCGCAAGAGCGTTGAACTCGTCGCGGTGAACAACTACCATTCTGTATACTACAGTACCCTGAATACCGTTTTCAGCGTCATAAAGACCGTTTTCCCAGTTAACAGAACACATACGGAATGTGTACTCCTGACCGAAAACAACTTCCTTCATCTCGCCGCCGTAGTAAACTGTACCGTCGGCGAACTCAACCGCCATCTTGAGAGGAGCGTCGATTCTGATTGTGCCGATATCGCCCTGAACAGCGGGATCTTCCTCAGCGGGATCAGCGGGAGCTGTTGTAGCCTCGGGAGCCGCGGGAGCCTCGGGAGCAACTGTCTCGTCGGGAACTGTTACATCACCGGCGCCGTCGTTAGCGGCTGTACCCGCTACAAAGTGGCTGTACTTGCCGTCGATGCTTAAAATTGTTTTTCCGTCTTTAACGGAAACCGTTACAACAGCCTTTGAGCCGTTATTGTTAGGTGTCTCGGCGGTACCGAGTCCCTTGAGAACCGCGAACTCGCTTACAGCGTTATCAAGTGAAGGATCAGCTTCCTTACCCTGAGCGATGATAGCGTCATCATCACGTGTATCGTTCGCTTCTACCCAGATAAGAGCGCCCTTAGCCTGCTTAACCCAAGCGATCGAAGCGCCTGTAATATCATAGTCATAACCGGTGTCGCTGTTGTTTGTGAGATGCTCTGTGTAAGAGATTTCGGGAGTTCCGACAGCATACGCCGCGGCAGCGGGAATAGCTGTGAAAATCATAATCGCCGCAAGAGCAAATACTAATGCCTTTTTCATAGTAATTACCTCCGTTTACACGGACATAAAAAAATCAGTCCGTGCTAATCAAATTGATTCGCAGCCGGACTGTCTTTACATTGAATGTATTAGACTCCTGAGCTTTCCGTCCCTGCGTTTCCACAGGTTTGGCAACAGCTTTCATATTTGTGCTAAGATATATTCACATCTTAGTTTAATTTAAGTATAACAGCGTTTCATTAAAAAGTCAAGATTTTTTGTGAAGAAATTCAGACTAAATCATCACGATAATTTCACCGATTTTTTATATAAAAATACACTTTTCTATTGTATAAAGCTAATGATAGTGTTATTATATATTAAAGATAAAACTCAAGGAGGGATGCTTGTTGAAATCAAACAAAATTTATCAGGTTTCTACGCTTCAGGCTCTTGCGCTGGGATACACAAAACCTGTTGTCACGGTTGAGGAGCTGCTTCAAAACGGCGATATCGGACTCGGCACATTTGAGGACGTAGACGGCGAGATGATAATTCTTGACGACGTGTGCTATCAGGCTAAGCCCGACGGCGCTGTAGTACGTACAAACGATTCCCACGGAGTACCGTTCGCGGTAGCGGGCTCAGTAACGGGCGGTAAAAAAGTTCAGATGGGCGAAATGAAGGATATCGAAGCCATAAAAATGGAACTCACTATGATAATAGATGAGGACTTCTCCTTAAACAGTATCCATATCGCGCGGATAGACGGATGGTTTGAAGTGATACACGCCCGCGCGGGAGCTCCTTATCACTCACAGCACGTCTCTTTGAAGGACATACTCTCAAAAACACAGAAGGACTTCTGTTTTGAAAAGCTGTACGGAACGCTGGTATGCGTCTATTATCCCGATTATATGGACGGAATCAACGCGTCGGGATGGCATATGCACTTTCTCTCAAAGGACAGAAAGCTCGGCGGACACGTATTTGAGGCGACAATGACCTCGGGAGAATGTCTGATTCAGAAAATAGACAGAATCGAGATCCAGCTGCCTATGGATCCCGCCTTTGATATATATTCGCTCAAAGAAGCTTCAAAGGACGAGATCAAGGAAGTTGAGCAGGGAAACAACTGATATATTATATGATGAAAGGATGAAAAAAATGAAAAAATTATTCGCAATTATTTTAGCGGCGGCGATTTTGCTGTCATTTACGGCTTGCTCCTCTCAGCAGGAAAGCAAAACCGAAAAATCAGGTGAAAGCAACAGAGAAACTGTTTATCAGGTAGCGCTTTTGCAGTCGCTCACTCAGGGCTATTACGACGGAATCATTAAGGTCAGCGAGCTCAAGGAGCACGGCGATATCGGAATAGGCACCTTTGAAGGCGTTAACGGCGAGATGATCGTACTCGACGGCACTGTATATCAGGCGCTCGGCGACGGCTCCGTACAGGAAGCGGCTGATGACGAAACAGTCCCCTTCTCAAACGTGACCTTCTTTGACAGCGACGTTAAGGAGGAAATCAGCAAAATCAAAGACATCAACGCTCTGAAAGACGCCCTCGACAAGACGGTTGAAAAGAACGGAAAGAATATGTTCAGCTTCGTTAAAATCAGCGGAGAGTTCAAGAAGATGAATGTCAGAAGCGAGCTAAAACAGGAAAAGCCTTACAAATCGCTCGACAAGGCTCTCGCGACAGATCAGCGTGAATTCAACTACGACAACATCAAGGGAACTGTAGTCGCTCTCTACTGCCTCGACTATATGGGCGGACTCAACACTCCGGGCTGGCACTTCCACTTTATCTCCGATGATAAAAAGAAGGGCGGACATATTCTCGAACTCGCGTTTGACTCGGCTCAGGCGGAGTACGACATAACTCCCGAATTTGATATGCGCCTGTCTGATAACAGCGATTTTCAGAAAATGGAGCTCGCGAAGGATGTAAGCGGAGCTATCAAAAAGGTTGAAACAAACGAGGAATAATCTGTTAATTAAGAAAGGGGCTGACAAACAGTCCCTTTCTTAATTTCCTCAAATGTAAAATCGAGCGCGCTGTCACTTGACAAAGCAATTCATATAATATAAAATAGGTACGGTAACAAGATATGCGCCAATAGCTCAGTTGGATAGAGCGTCCGCCTCCTAAGCGGAAGGTCGGGGATTCGAGTTCCTTTTGGCGCGCCACAAAGAAATCGGATGCCCAAATGGGTATCCGATTTCTTCATTGTATCAATAATTACTTAGGCGTTTTGTCGTATTCGTCAATGTCATTCGGGAACATTGTATCCCAGCCTGTCATTTTATACTCCTTGTCGAGATTCTCCCTGATCTCGCCCTTGGGAGCGACTATCAGCGAGATTATCACCACAACCGCAGTCAGCGCGATCGGGGCAAACATCACGATATACATCGGAACAACGTCAAATTTAAAATATGCTAAAACGCCGAGTCCGAAGTACAGGAAAAACGCCGCGATACTGCAAAAGCGCTTTAACGCGAGCTTTGCGCTGATGTCCTTGCCTAACGAGCCTATCATCACGGATGAAATAAACGCGACAATAAGCGGGTCAACGATGAATAACATTATAAGTGAAAAAGCTTTCATATTATTACCTCATAAATCTTTCTTAATTTCCGCGAGCATACAGTCCGCTTCCCTCTTGTATATTCCCGCGATATACGCGAGCGCCATTACTACAAGCGAGGAATAAAGGCGGTGCTTATGCTCGTTATTATCCGACTTATACGAGAGCATTACCCCCTTGACAAGATGCGGGACCTGTTCGGGTGAATAGAAGGCTGACTCAAGCTTGAGCGCAATCTGAGCGAAAAGCGAGTAGAGCTCCTGCTCGGAGATTATATCGTCGCTTTCGTCATCGGTATCGCCGTTGATAATTGTCATCAGCTCGCCTATGCTCTCAATACGCATACAGTCGCGCAGGGAAGAAATAAGCAGGATCCTCGCGAGGTGACGCTCGGTGTACTTCTTCCCTATCGGACTAGGCACAAAACCGCGCTTGACCCAGTTCTGAATTGTCGAACTCTCAAGTCCCGACACAGCGCATACCTGGCTGAGAGTGAGCCCGTCAGCCGCCTCAATAACAGGCATAAAGCTGTCGAGCGAGATAATGCTTGGCTTTTTAGTCATTGTCAGCACATCCTTTCTTTGAGTTTAGCTGATTATACCACAGGTTCATATGACTGTCAATACTTTTCATATGAATTTTTTAAATTATTTTAACGTTTTA
>CACYDB010000154.1 GCA_902773035.1 uncultured Ruminococcus sp.
ACGCCGCCGTCAACGCCGATACCGTTCTTCATTGAGTCGATAATTGACTGACCCTCTGCGGGAATCTGGCTGTTAGCCGCGTATACTGTATCTGCTGAGTCGAGCTCTTCGATAGTGAGGTTGATTGTAGCCTCGCCCTGAGCGCCGTCCTTAACCTTGAAGTTACATACTACAAGCGCGCCGCCGTTTGTGAAATCGTAGGGCTTCTTAACGCTTGAGAAGTTGAAGAGACCTTCGTCGAGGTTGTCGATAACAGAGCTGTCAACAATCGGGAACTCCCAGCTCTCGAGTGTGAGCTTATCCTTGTTGTATGTAAGAGCAGCCTGTCCGTCTACGAGAGCCTCGGGAGCTGTGAGGTTGTAAGTAACCTTGAGTGTGTCGCCTGCAACTTCCTGCTTCTTGATCTCTGCGCCGTTCAGTTTGATTACGGCTGTGAAGGGACCTTCCTCAACGTCACCGCTTGTTACGGGTGCTGTTGTTTCAGGCTCAGTGCTCTCTGTAGGATCGGGATTGCCTGTAGGATCGGGCTCACCTGTAGGATCGGGATTGCCTGTAGGATCGGGCTCTGAGGAATCAGGCTCTGTGGGATCGGGCTCTGTGGTATCGGGCTCTGTGGTATCGGGTTCTGTGGGCTCAATAGACTCGCCCCAGTCGCCGCCGTATACTTCTATCGGGGTGCCGAAGCCGTCGTCGCCGGGTTCAGCTGAACCGTCGAGAACGAATACGCCGTTGTTAGTTGTATACTGTGTAGCTGTCTGGCCGACTCTTCCTGTCCAGCCGCCGTCTGATGTATTAACGAAGATACAGTTATCGGCTACGCCCTCAAACTTAATTAAATCGCCTTCGGGAGAACCGGAAACAAACTCGCCTTCCGCGCCGCCTGAGAATGACCATACAGCCCAGTCGCCTGAAACTTCGCCGGGCTTGAGGTATACTGTATTCTCGCCGGGAATGAAGATGGGATCGGGATCACCTGTAGGATCGGGATCAGGACCGGGACCGGGATCATCCCATGCCGCTACCTTGTACATTGGCTGACTGAATTCGCCTGTAGTTGTTTCATCGGTTACCCAATAGTTCTTTGTAAAATCAGTAATGTTCTCAGTCTGATTGGTGCCGCCATCGTTGATAACACAACCTGTTGCACTAGTGGGGATATAGATCGCTACAACCTGCTCACCATAGCCGTTCTGAACTTTTTCTGTCATGTCCCAACCGGGCCAAGGAGATGTTACGTCGCCGCTGTCGTTATAAGCGTAGACCTTTACTGTTGACCAACCTTTGTTGTTGGTAATCCAGAATTTGTACTCATCCTGACCGGAAAGGTCACTGTGGACAGTAGTCGGGGTGAAGTCAACGTCATCACCTGTCATTGTTTTGCCTGTCTCAGCTGCTGATGCGGTCAGTCCGACAACGGAGAATACTGACAGTATCATAAGTATAGCTAAGACGATACTTGTTAATTTCTTAAAAGATGTTCTCATAAAACAATCCTCCTTCTAAATTTACATTTTATATTATACACAAGTCAGCGGAAATTTGCTATTGGCAAAATAGTCAAATTGTAAAGCTTTTTTTGTGTAGTTTGCTGTTACATATTTACGTATTTTCAAATTTTAACAAAAAAAGCTCTCAAAGGGGTTGACAATTGGTTAGTTGTCAGTGGTTGGAAACCGCTTGTCAGAGGCTTATATATATAAAGGAAACGAATAATCTCCAAGCACTGACAACCAATCAGTAAATAAGGGCTGCCGCGGCGCGACAGCCCTTAAGATGTGGTCTTATTTTACGACCTTGACCTTGATTGTGTAGCTCTTAACCTTATTGATTGTGAGCTTGACCTTGGACGCGCCTGTCTTTTTGCCCGCCTTGATCTTTACGGTAGCCTTGCCCGAAGCCTTAACGTTCTTCTTGCCTGTTACCTTAAACTTATTGGCGATAGCCTTAGCCTTGCCTGTGATCTTGACCTTGAGGGTCTTGCCCTTCTTGATCTTGTAGGTCTTTTTAGCGCTGAACTTCTTGCCCGCTACCTTGATAGTCGGGTTGGTCGTAACCTTAACGGAGCATGTGAACTTCATACCGTCAACAGTAACGGTGATCTTAGCTGAGCCCTTCTTGAGAGCTGTTATCTTACCCTTGGAGGAAACAGTGGCTACCTTTTTCTTGCTTGACTTGAAGCTTGCCTTGCCTGATGCGCCTGTTACCTTGAGAGTGAAGGTCTTGCCTGCCTTGAGGCTCTTGGACTTAGCGTTGAGCTTAACAGCCACTGCGGGAGCGTCTGTCGGAGCCTGAGTCGGAGCTATTGTTTCAGCGGCGGGCTCGGTTACTGTTTTGCTGAACTCGCAGTCTGTATTAACTACAGCGCCGTCTGTGATGATAGCAACGTCCTGACCCTCAGCGCCGTCAGCGTTGAGCTCCTGAACATCGAGATCGAGAGTAGTGGCGCCCTGAGCCAGAGCTGTGAACTCTGCCTTAACGAGAACCGCGCCGTCTGTGAACGCCTTGTTCTCCTTAGCTGTTGTGGAGTTGAAGCTTACCTTATTAACGAGGTCTGTGTTGATAATGGGGTTGATAAGGTTGGGAAGCTCGAAGCTTACGAGCTGGAGAACATCCTTGTCGTAGCTGAGAGTACCCTGGGAGTCGATAACGCTGAGAGCTGTTTTGAGTGTGAACTCAACTGTAAAGGTTTCGCCTACAGCGTATGTCTTTGATGTGATAGCGGAGATATTGGATGTAATATCAACTCTTGTCTTGCCCTCGGCAACGGGATCGGGAGATGTTGACTCTCTCTCAGCGGGGGTGTAGGGACCTGTCGCGGAAGCGATGGGAGTTGTCTCCTCGGCGGGAAGAGTAGTTTCGTCCTGACCCGCGGGAACAGTTGTCTCCTGAGGCTCAGTTGTCTTCTGAGGCTCTGTTGTTTCCTGAGGCTCTGTTGTTTCCTGAGGCTCTGTTGTCTCCTGAGGCTCGGTTGTTTCCTGAGGCTCTGTTGTCTCCTGAGGCTCGGTTGTTACCTGAGGCTCGGTTGTTTCCTGAGGCTCGGTTGTCACCTGAGGCTCAGTTGTTTCCTGAGGCTCGGTTGTTCCCTGAGGCTCGGTTGTTACCTGAGGCTCGGTTGTTCCCTGAGGCTCGGTTGTTCCCTGAGGCTCGGTTGTGGTGTTCTCTGTTGTTGATGAGGTTGCGGCAGTATCGCTGAAATCAATAGAGTATGTGCCTGCGTTGAGGTCGATCGTGAATGTAGCGTAAGTCATTCCTTCGGGAACCGTGCAGGTAATATTTCCGCCGTTTGCGGCAAATACGCCGTCTGACTCGCCGCTGCCCCAGTTACCATACTTCCATTCGCCGTTAGCTACGAACTTGAAGTTGAAGCTGTCGCCGGGTGTTACGGCAAATGTGCCTGAGTAAACGTCTGTAGAGGTTTCTTCGAGAGTGTAGTTAGCGTCGGCTGTGTTCCACTCGTTCATTGAGCCCGCTATACGCATAGTCTCTATAACAGGAGCCGCGAAATCTACATCCTCTGAGGCGTTGCCGTCTCCATCGAGGAAGGAAACCGCGCCTGTGGAATCGTTGAACGCGATTGTAAAGCTTGCGGTCGCATCAACTGTGATCAGGAAGTTACCGTTGCCTGAGGTTGAAGCTTTGTGGGAACCGTCGTCGCCGTACCATGTTGTAGTTTCGCCTTCGATTTTGATGATTTTGAACTCATAATCGCCCGCGGGAATATCCTCGTAGGACGCGCAGTTTAAGCCGCCGCTGCCGAGAACCATTCTTTTGGAGGTCGCGTCGTTGGGCCAAGCGACTGATCCGCCTGAAAGCTCCTTGCTGCCGGTGATGTAGAAGTTAGTCTGACCGGGCATAGGTTCATCTTCAGCATAAGCCGCTACTGTGAATAAGGACATGAGCATTAATACTGAAAGCAATACAGCCATGCCCTTTTTAAAAGTTTTCATTGGAAATCTCTCCTTTGCTTTTTATTAGAATCAGAAAACTATTCTTATATTTATTGTATCAAAAACCGCGGGATATTTCTATTGTAATAATACATAAAAATCACCCGCGATTTTTGGTTACTATACTGTTTTAGTAGGCGCTGAAGTCGGACAGATACTTTTTTAAGGGTCCCGAGAGAATGGCTGTTATTTCCTCGGGCTCGTCGGGCAGGGCTATGAGAAGCTGGCCTCCCTGACGGATGAGGTAGCCGTCGGACTTTGAGACGGGGTTTTTGAGCTTTTTGATATCATCGGGCGTTTTGTTGGCGAGAGCCTTTGAGAGTACGTTTTCGACGCCGCTGTCGTCGGTGACGCTGAGTCCGCCGATTATGAATACGACGTTGGTTTTGTCGAAGGCGTCGATTATCAGCTCGCCGAGAGATTGCGGTGAGGTCGCGAAAAGTGAGGTGTGGAAGTTGAGGTCGGTGTCCTTTATCGCGGCGCCGAGCGATTTTTCGCACAGGTTGGTCTTTGCCGCGAGGTAAAATATCAGTTCACAGTTCATATGCTATTCCTCCTGTTCCTCGGCTTCGGTTGCCTTGGGAGCCTCGGTCGCCTTGGGGGTTGATTTGGTTTGAGGCTTGGTCGCTTTGGGCTTTGTCGCCTTGGGCTTGGTCGCGGCGGGCTTTGAGGGGGTTTTTATCCGCGTCCGTTTGTAGATCGCCGCCATTTTGACGTTGCCGCGGACGGTGATCGTGCCGACGCTGCGGGTGATGTAGCGGCGTTTGCCGAAGCCCTTTACTTTCCATTTCAGCAGTGAGTAGGTGTATTTGCCCTTTTTGAAGCTCTTGATTTTCGGAACCTTGACGTTTGTATTGTATTTGACCTTTTTGTTGACAATGTACTTGCCGCGGTTCCTGATCTGAATGGTGTACATCTGCTTTTTCGGGTCAACGGTGGGCTTTTCGGTCGCCTTGGTGGTGGTGGGCTGGGTGCTCACGGTGGCGGTGGTGGGCTCCGTCGGGATTTTATAGGAGGTCGGGAGCTGCTCAGAGCCCTTTAAGGTCTTTTTGTTGCCGTCGTACCATTTGATTTTGCCGCCCTTGAGAGCCTTTTTGAAGGTTGAGATCGCGGGTCGGGCGCCGCCGTAGCGGCTGTAGTAGCACTGAGGCCATACGGCTGAGCCGTTTGGTGACGCCGCGCCGACGTCTACGGAGGAGCTCTCGTTTTTGCGGCATTTGCGCGCGACTACTACGGTGCGGAAGTCCCTGAACTCGTAGGAGCAGGTGACGAGCGTTACGAGCTGGTCGCGCTCGTTGACCGTTACGGGACAGTTGATGAGTGAGCGTACGCGGAGGTTGTAGACGTAGTTCATAAACTGCGCTCTGCTCTTGAAGCTGCCGCAGTAGAAGTCGAAGTACTCGCCCTGGTGGGTGTATACGTTGGTCTTGAATACCGAGATGATCTTGTAGGTCTCGGCGCCGTCGGGGGTGCTTATCTTAAAGGACGGGGCTTTTTTGTAGAAGCCCATATCGGCGGAGGTCCTGCCGTATTTGAGCAGGTCGCCGAACATACTCGCGTCGTCCATACTGTGACCGTGGATCACGACGTTCTTGCTTTTCATTCCCTTTTTGCTGCGGTAGTCGATGAAAATCGCGCCGTAGGCGGAGGGCTCCTTCTTGAAATTGTGGTGAAGGTAGAACTGGTAATCCTTGTTGTCGCCCTTGTGCTGAACTATGGGGTAGTTGATCTGGGTATCGTTTACGGTTATCCAGCCTCTGACCTCGCCGTTGGTGGCTTTGAGGCCTTTCCAGTTGAGCTTGGCGTTCTTCTTGTTGACGGAGGATGAACCGCCCTCCTGCTGATAGGCGATTGTCTGGATCTCGCTCTGAACGGCGGCGTTCTGCATGGGCTGGAGGAAGATGTTATCGACAAACATATACGCCGCGACGATGAATACGCAGATCGCGGCGAGCATTACGGACTTGCGGATAATCTCGCTTTTGCTGTCGCGTTTGAGCGGAAAATGGCGCTCGAAGAAGGTTGTGACCTTGAGCTCGCGTTCAATGAGCGAATAGCCGCCCGGGTATTCTTCGGCGTTTTTCTCAAAGACCGCGGATACCTTTTCGGCGAGCGCGTCGGGATCGTCAGCCCTTACGCCCTCGGGCAAGGCGAGAAGCTTGCTGTCGCCGTAGTTGAAGGCGTAGGAGGTCTCTCCGTCGATATCGACTCGGAAGATATGAGTCTTTTTGCGCTCGTATGTTACCGTTTCGGGTTGATGAAACGGCGGCTTTTCCCTGTTTTTGAGCGCCTTGAGAATACCCTTGAAGTCGGTTTTCGCGCGGGTGTTCGGGAGAGTCTGAGCCTTACGCTCGGCGCTGTTTATGAGGAACGCGAAACGCGACTTGAAATCCTCCTCCGTCTTACCGAATGCGCTTTCTATTATTATAAGCTCCGGCTTGGGCTCGGATCTGAGCGCCTTGGCGAGCTCGCGTTTCAGTAGAAAC
Source organism: uncultured Ruminococcus sp. (assembly GCA_902773035.1). Classification (GTDB taxonomy): domain Bacteria; phylum Bacillota; class Clostridia; order Oscillospirales; family Acutalibacteraceae; genus Ruminococcoides. Next base: position 6,434 of record CACYDB010000154.1, read on the forward strand.
GGGAGTCGTGACCCTTTCCTGCGGGATGAATATTCGGTTTTATCCTTTGACTGCCCTTTGGCGAGCGATAAAACGAGTGTATTCAAAGCTTTCTCCTTTAGTGATTGTTGATATAAGTGACCTTGAGATTATTGAGAGCGGTTTCTATCATCGGCTCGAAGTCGCCCTCGCTCTCGGCGGCGATGACCTTTTCGAGCGACGGATTTGTGCGTGGATGCTTGGGCGTGAATACGGTGCAGCAGTCCTCGTAGGGCTCGATCGAGGTTTCGTAGGTGTCGATTTTGTAGGAAATATCTATGATTTCCTGCTTATCCATACCGATCAAGGGACGGAATACAGGCATATTTGCGGCTTCGTCGGTACAGGCGATGGCGTTGATGGTCTGACTGGCGACCTGTCCGAGACTTTCGCCTGTGATGAGCGCGGAGCACTTTTTATCACGGGCGATACGCTCCGAAATCTTCATCATCAGCCTGCGCATAATGAGGGTGAAGTAGTCCTCGGGGCATTTTTTGCGGATGGTTTCCTGAATCTCGGTGAACGGAACGGTGTACATTGTGAGGTCGCCCGCGTAGAGCGCGACCTTTCTGAGAAGCTTGACGACCTTTTGCTCAGCTCTCTCGGAGGTGTAGGGAGGGCTTGCGAAGTGAATGGCTGTAAGGCGAACTCCGCGCTTTGCCATCATCCACGCGGCTACGGGGGAATCGAGTCCGCCGCTGATGAGAATTGCCGCGTTGCCGCCCGTGCCTACGGGAATACCGCCCGCGCCTCTGATCGCCGCGCCTCTGACATAGGCGCCGAAGTCGCGTATCTCAACCATAACGGTGAGCTCGGGGTTGTGGACGTCTACCTTTAAATGCGGGAACGCTCTGAGAATCGCGCCGCCTGTTTCTCTTGAGATCTCGGGGGATTTGAAGGGGAACTTTTTGTCGCTTCTGCGTGACTCGACCTTGAAGGTTTTTACGCCTTTAAGCTGCTCGGCGAGGTACTCGGGCGCTGTTTTGAGCACTGACTCGAGGCTTTTTTCCTCGCACATCGCGGCTCTGGAGTATGTAACTATTCCGAAAACCTTGCCGATTTTGTCGCAGACCTCGTCCAAATCTATGAAGTCGTCCTCGGGGATAACGTAAATCGTGGACTGAGCCACCTTGACGGTGAACTCGCCGAGGGATTTTATTGTTTTTTTGATGTTTTTGATGAGCTTATCCTCGAACTGACGGCGGTTGAGCCCTTTGAGGACGATTTCGCCCATTTTGATTAAGATTATTTCTTTCATATTCTGTTTCCTTATCTTTTTGCCAG
>CACYDB010000155.1 GCA_902773035.1 uncultured Ruminococcus sp.
ATACCAGCATACCACGGACTTTTTTCAGTCCGTATGATATGATAACATATTTGTCGCAGTATTTCAATACTTTTTTAGAAATTAATTATATAGTATATTCCGTCCACCATATCGTCCGAGATCGTGAACACCAGCGTTTCATCGTCTCTGCCGTAATAATACGCGTCCGCGGTCTTTTTAACGGGGTCGCCGTAGATTTTTCTCAGGCGCGAGGCGAAGGTTCCGATTTTCACTCCCTTGGGAGTTTCCAGCGTATCGTCCGTTATCTCAATCTGCTCGACATACTCGCCGTCGCTGAACAGCTTCGTCGTTACCGAGAAGTTGCTGTAATCGTACACCTTCTTCTTCTCGGAAAGCTCGGTTATGTCGCCCTTCTTCTTCAGCCTTTTGAGCACGTCCTCCATATCCTCGCCGAGCTCGATTTTGTAGTCGCCCTTTCTGAACACGAGGTCGTCGTCCGAAAAGCTGCCGAGCGGGAATCTTACGACCACTCTCGTATTGGGCTTAGTCCTGCCCTGAGTCGGAACCGGCTTGGTTTCCTTCTTCTGCTTAGACTTTTTAGTAGGCTTTTCCGTAGGCTCGGTAGGCTTGGTGGTAGCCTCTGTAGCCTTAGCGGACTTTTTGCCGACAGTTTCCGTAGCTATCGAAACCGCCGTATCAGTCACCGAGGACGTTACTTCCTCTGTCGATTCACTCGTCGCCGCGACGGCTGTAGGCGCGGTAGTCACGGGCTGCGAGGACGTCGCGCAGGAGGTCGCCGTAAGCGCCGTCAGTATCAGCGCCGCCGCTATTGCCGTTTTTCTCATATCTATCACTTCGCTAAAAATTTTATCAAAAAGAATTGTATCACAAAAGCTTTCAATTTACAACATTAATCGGCGTTCCCACCAAAAAATTCCTCAGATTGTCGCAGACTATGCCCATAAGCCGCTCCCTTGTCTCCATCGGAGCCCACGCGATATGCGGAGTTATAACGCAGTTCTTCGCGCCGCAGAGCTTGCAGTCGCGCGCCATAGGCTCCTGCTCGAGCACGTCGATCGCGGCGTAGGCGAGTTTACCGCTCTCAAGAGCCTCAACCACCGCGTCCTCGTCCATAACGCCGCCTCTGGCTGTATTCACAAACACCGCGCCGTCCTTCATCTTAGAGAACGCCTCGCGGTCAAACATACGGTATGAGCTGTCGTTGAGCGGACAGTGCACCGTCACGATATCGCTGTTTCCGAGCAGATAATCAAGCTCAACGCACTCGTCGTCGGGAGTTCTGCGGTAGGCGAGCACCTTCATATTAAACGCCCTCGCGACCCTCGCGACAGCCCTTCCTATGCTGCCGTAGCCGACGATTCCGATTGTCTTGCCCGCAAGCTCGCTGAGCGGATATACGAACGGCGAGAAGGTCTTTGAGTTCTTCCAGTTGCCCTCGCTGACAAAACGGCTGTAGTCGCCGACTCTGTTGAAGCACTCGAGAATCAGCGCGAAGGTATGCTGACAGACAGCGTCCTCGCTGTAGGAGCCCGCGTTGCAGACGGTTATCCCTTTTTCGCGGCAGTAGTCAACGTCAATGTTGTTGTAGCCCGTCGCGAAGAGCCCGATGTATTTCAAACGCTCAGCCTTCCTGAGAGTATCGGCGTTAAGCGGAGTTTTGTTGCAGATTATCGCGTCAGCGTCGCTGACCGTATCGGCAATATCGTCGTAGTCTGTCAGAAGGTTGACCTCGACCTCGCCGAATTCCTTGAGCCCGTCGAGCGACAAATCGCCCTGAGTTACTGTCTGAGCGTCGGTGAGAACTATCTTCATAATGTTCACAGCCTTTCAATTCTTGTTACCTTATTTACATTATTATAACTTATTGTCTTTAATCTTGCAAATAGAAAATTCTTGGAGTATAATGGGGCTGAGGTGAGAAATATGCTGAAATACATCTTCTTTGATTTGGACGGCACTCTGCTCCCGTTAGACCAGGAGAAATACATCAAGGTCTATTTTACCGAGCTCTGCAACCGTTTCTGCCCCGTATTCAACCTTACGGACGAGCAGCTTATCAAGGCTGTCTGGAAGTCCACAAACGCTATGATCAAAAACGACGGCAGCGAGCCCAACATCAAAGCCTTCTGGAAATCCTTCTCAAAGCTCCTCGGCAGAGAGGTTCTGGATCACGTCAAGGACTTTGACGACTTCTATCGCAACGAGTTTCTGGAAACAAAGAGAATCAGCGGCTATAATCCCAACCTCCCCGAAGCAGTCAAAACTCTGCGCAGAAAGGGCTACAAGCTCGTCGCGGCGTCCAATCCCCTGTTCCCCGAAGTCGCGATAACCACCCGTCTTAACTGGGCGGGAGTCGGCAAGGACGACTTTATTCTCGTCACAACCTATGAAAATTCAAGCTCCTGCAAGCCCAACCCGAAATATTTTGAGGAGATTCTGGGCAAGATAAACGCACAGCCCGATGAATGTATGATGGTCGGCAACGACGTTGACGAGGACATCCTTCCCTCTCAGGCGGCGGGGCTCAAGACCTACCTCATCACCGACTGCTTAATCAACAAGAACAACACGGATTTTTCCGAATTTAAGAACGGGTCAGCCCGCGACTTCCTCAGCTTCGCCCGCAGACTGCCCGACGCGGTAAGACGTTAATGTGGAATTTAGTTAAGAGATATCTTTTATACGCAATAATAATAGCGCTGATTTACCTCGTTATGCCCGTCTTTTTTCAGGGCGAAAACTACAGGTACGACGCGATTGAATATCAGTTTGTATTCCCGGCGACCTCACTTGTCGCGGGGTTCGTATACGCCTGGAAAAACGGAGTGGACTTCACCTTTCCGCTGATAGCTCCGATAATCTACATCGGCAGCGTACTGATTTACAGCCACTACTACCACTGGGCGATTTACGTATTCATCTATCTGATAGTGGGAATGTTAGGCTGTTTTATCGGCGATATGGTCTACAAGAACAATCAGGCTGAGCGTCGCCGCAAGGAACGCTCCGAGCGTCCCGAGACTCCCGCGCCGATTCATCACACACAGCGCGTAACTCTCCCCGACCGTACCGATAACGACGAGTACGAAATCAAGATTTCGGGAATCAAGGTTGA
>CACYDB010000156.1 GCA_902773035.1 uncultured Ruminococcus sp.
GTGACCGAGCCCTCGACGGCGGTTACAGAGAGCACCGAGCCTTCAAAGACTCAGACGGATGTCAAAAAATCAACAACTGTTGTTAAAAAGAAAAATCCCGTGAAAATCACGGCTAAGAAAAAGACGTTGAAGCTCAAAACGCTCAAAAAGAAAAAGCTCATCATCAAGGCGGTGACAATCACAAACGCCAAGGGTGCAGTTACCGTGAAGCTTTTGAAATCGGGTACAAGCAAGAAGCTTTATAAAAAGCTTAAAATCAGCGCGAAAACAGGCAAAATCACCTTCAAAAAGGGATCGTACAAAAAGGGTACCTACAAAATCAAGCTCAAAATCAAGGCTGCGGGTAACTCAAAGTACAAGTCTAGGACGATTGAAAAAATCATAAAAATCGTAATTAAATAAGCGACAGGCCGCCGTATAAATTCGGCGGTCTTAACTTTTATGAAAAAGATTGATTAATTTATAAACTCGCTGTATAATTGTAGTATACTAATTATTCGGGGTATTATTATGTATCATATTTTAATGGTAGAGGACGACAGGGATATTCAGGAGCTCGTGCGTAATTACTTCACAAAAAAGGAGAAGGGCTTGTTTGAGCTCGAAATTGCCGAAAACGGTCAGGAAGGACTCGAAAAGGCTTACGAGAATAATTACGACTGCCTTTTGCTCGACGTTATGCTTCCCGAGCTGGACGGGTTTGAAATCTGCCGTGAGATACGCAGGGAAAGCGACGTGCCGATTCTCTTTATAACAGCGAGGTCGGAGGAGTCTGATATTCTCAACGGCTACGCACTCGGCTGTGATGATTACGTGGTCAAGCCTTTTCCGCTTCCCGTGCTTTACGAAAAGGTCAACGCCCTTATCAAGCGTTCAAAGGGACTTGTGCGCTCAAAGGTCTTTAACGCGGGCGATATCTCGCTCAATCCAAACAACGGTGTGGTTGTATGCGACGGCGAGGAGGTCAAGCTCACCGCGCGTGAGTACGCCATTTTGAAGGTTCTTATGGAGAACAAGGGCGTAATCATCAGCCGCGATAAGCTTATGGACATAGTCTGGGGCTACAACAGCGGCGTTGACGAGCGTGTGCTCGATACGCATATGAGAAACCTCAGAAAAGCTCTCGGCGCTGACGGCAAGAAAATCAAAACGGTTATCCGCCGCGGATATCGTATAGAGGATTAGCGTTTATGGAACAACGACTGAAAAAACAGAGAAACAGACTGTTCCTGAAGGTCTCGCTGATACTTTTCGCGGTGTGGCTTGTTGTATCGGCGACATACTGCGTGATTCGTTTTTACAGCGAAAAAAGCGACGTTCAGAGTCGTGAGCTCGAGTTCTTGTCCAACGTTAAGCAGGAGGTCTCAAACGTCGTGTACAGGGTTGACGCGGTAGGCTTCGCGTTTTTGGGAAGCGAAAATCTGTTTGACAATAACGGGAAGCTCGACAATCAGCTCATAATTACCGACCAGAAATACAACAGAGTTCTGCTCAACACCGCCAATACGATAGGCGTGGAGTTCGGGATCAGGGACGGCGTGGATAATTCCGTGACGCTGTACGGCTTTATTGATTACTTTAAGGTTCACGGCAAGCTCGATCCTGCCGAGCTCAAAGAAATAAAGAGCTATCTCACCAAGGAACGCTCCGACGGCAAGCGGTATGAAATCGTATGCACAAAGTTTCATATAAACGCCTTTGAGTTTATTCCCCTGGAGCTGAAGCTCGCGCTTGTGGACTCGGATGATTTGTGGTCCGTATCGGACAAGATCGTCAAGACCTATTCGCTTAAGGTCAACGAGATGATGGGCGTAGGCGTTTACAACAGCAACGATATGAAGCGGAATATAATCCCGAAAAGCTTCATTCTCGACGCCGCGTATAACCGCGACTATATCTCCGATTTGCCTAACGAAAATAAGTCTCAGGCTGTCAGTGAGATCTCGGAGAGCCTGTTTAATTACATTTTCTACGCCTCCGATTTTCTCACTTATAACGATATAGTCAACGACGAGTCGGACGGCTACACCTTTGAGAATCAAATTTGCTCTATTCAGTACGCGCGTGAAATAAACCTCTGGGAAAACTGCAAGACCGATTTTATAATAGGAGTTTCGGTGATCTTCGGATTTTTCCTGATAATCGCTCTGATACTCTGCTTTATGATATGGAAAATGGTAAAGGCTCAGATCATACAGGAACAGAAGCGCGCTGACTTAACGGGAGCTCTCGCTCACGATATAAAAACTCCGCTGTTTGTAATCAGCGGCTACGCCTACAGTCTAAAGGAGGATATAGACGAGGATGAGCGCGACTCATATCTCGATAGAATCATCGCTCAGACCGACGGTATTAACGAGCTTGTGCGTAAAATGCTCAATCTCAGCAAGCTTGATTCCTTCACTATGACGCTCAACCGCTCCGACTTTGACTTATCGGAGCTCGCGCGGGAGATCATCGGGGATTACAGGAGCCTGCCCGAAGGCAAGACTCTTACTCTTGATTGCTCGGGTGATAATCAGGTCAACGCTGACAGAGAGCTTATCTCTACGGCGCTGAGTAATCTGATTGAAAACGCCGTGAAATATTCCCTGCCCGAAAGCGAGATAAAAATCGAGATAAAGGGCAGCGGGGTTTCCGTCAGCAATCCGAGTGAAGCGCTTACCAAGGCGGAGCTAAAGCAGCTTTGGGAGCCGTACTTCCGCAAGGATAAAAGTCGTCGCAGGAACGGCAACGGACTCGGGCTGTCGATCGTAAAGTCGATTATGGAGCTGCACGGCGCGCGTTATGAGATAAAGCAAAAGGGAGATGTTTTTACAATCTCTTTTGAGCTGTAATTGTTACGGAGAATTAATTGATTTATTAAACTTTCGTTAAATTTTACAAAAACCATTGAAATTAATTGATAATGTGGTACAATTGTTATATTGTTACAGCCGCGTCAGCCGCGCGGCAGGACAAAATTTCATATTTTTATCAAAGGAGTAGTGAAAATGAAATTTCAAAATGCCGCTAACGGTGTAAAGAAAATCTTCGGGGCGGAAATCCTCGGACTGATCGGCACAATCTGTATGATAGTTACCGCGTTACTCGGCGTACTTGCTTACGCCGCTGTAAAAACTGAGTCGGGAGAAGGACTGCTCGTCTCGGGAATCGGCGCCGCGGTATTCGGAATCGGCGGAGTTGTGCTTCTGCTTATCGGCTATATCATCAAGATCGTAGGAGTTAACAAGGCGTCAAATGACGAGCCCTCGTTCAAGACAGCGCTGTTCTTTATCATCTTTGCTCTGATTTGCTCGGTAGGTATGTCCTTCTTCTCGGGCAACGAGGTTATAAAGACTCTCCTCGACAGCTTCAACCAGGTAGCAAATCTTGCGGTTACAGTATTTATCATCGCGGGTATCCGCAATCTCGCTCTCAGAGTCAACAGAAACGATATCGACGCAAAGGGCTCGAATCTCTACAAAATCATTGTAGTTATTTACGCGCTTATCATCATCTCAAAAATCATTACCGCGATATTCAACAACACTACAAGCTCGATGATCGCTCTCATCTTTGTGGTTATCGCAGGTATTCTCCAGATCGTTCAGTATTTCCTCTATATCGCCTTCCTGTGCAAAGGAAAGAATATGCTCGCTGAAAACTAAAAAA
>CACYDB010000157.1 GCA_902773035.1 uncultured Ruminococcus sp.
CAAATCGGTTGTTTGGAGAGTTGTATATTATAGAGAGTAAGTAAACTAATAATAACCTGTTCACAAATTTGTGAACATAGCTGAATTATATTGTTTGTTCTTTAAAAAAATGTTTACATTGCTCAACAGCTGTTATATAATCATTAAGGGTGATTACTGATGGGAAAAATTATGTTCCGTTTTATTTCTTTTCTTTAAATATTAGTTTTAATAATACAATCCAGTCTTTTTTGTGTTTTTGCAGAGAAAAAAATATTTTTATTGGAGGAAATTGTAATGGAAGAATAACGGTAAGTGATAATTCTTCTTATGATTTTTCAAATGTGAAGATCGTTTTACAATCCGGAATTTGAATATACAGTTGATGTAAGGTAGGTGTTAATCTTATGAAAAAGTTTTTATCTTTTTTACTCGCATTTGTTCTTTTATCGGCTCCGTTGTCGGCATTTGCCGATACGCCGTATTATCCCAAGGATGCCGGGTTGGACGGCTTCCTCGAGGCGTTTGACGATGTTTTCGAGAAGCCCTATCCCTCGAAGGACAGCCTTTCGGGGTATGACTGCTATTACTTCGAGAATAAAAACACCGAGAACGTAAAGGGTCATACGTACGCGTTGATCTGTTTTAAGTCTGATTTTGCGGAGAATAAACCGTTCTTTAACCGAATAGGCGATTATTATGAATACAGCGAGGTTACAAATCCTCATTTCCCGTCGGGATACGCTGTGTATGATTACGAGAATGATATTTATAGAGAGTGGGATTCGGAGACTGTTCCGCCGCACTGGGACGAGCATTATAAATTCGATTCGTCAAACTTCCTCTCAATCTCCGAAATTGCAGATAACAAGCTGCTTTTTGACGCTGTGCTGGAATGTATTGAAAATAACAATCTCCAACCTCGATTGTGCCGTGTCGGAGCTTTTTCAACAAAGGCTACAATCAAAGACGCAACAAACATTCAAAAAATCCTCGCTCAAATAACGTCCTTTAACGGAGACGAGAGGTGCCTTGATGTCGATAATAACGGCACATTTAATATTCGTGACGCAACAAGGCTTCAAAAGAGCCTGGTGTGTAAATGATTAAAACGGACTCCGAAGGGAGTTCGTTTTTTATCATATAAATGATGTCACAAACATAGTGAAAGAGCATAAAGCGCGCTGCCGTAGTATTGGCTGCGCGCTTTATGATAGGAAGTATATCATATGGTTTACTCAGAATCTCGTGCAATCAGGGAGGTAGTCCTCGAGTATCTCGTCGAAGAACTCCATCTCAACCGCGCCCGCGTTACATTCCTCGGCGAGCCGCTGAACCGCGTTATAGTCGTTCGAGATGTCCTCAACTATCCTGATCTTGTTGATCAGAATACCGTAGCCCTTGTCTGTACCTGAGGGTTCAATAACCCTGTATGATGTCATAAAATCACCCCTTTTGTTTTAAAATGTGACAAATTCACTACATATAATATAACACAGTACGCAAATGTTGTCAATATATTTCACATAATTATTTTTATATTTTTTAAAAACAAGGGAGTTCGTTTTTATGTTCTGTTTCCATTGACAAAATAGTCTTATTATTTTAAAATTATAATACTTTATGCTGAAAGGCTGTGTTATAATGTACAGTGAAATCCAAAAGCAAATTGCTTCCGCATTTGAGGAGCTTATCGAACGCGCCAAGCTTAAAGAGGGGTGCCTGATTGTAATGGGATGCTCCACCAGCGAGGTGTGCGGTTCAGTTATCGGAACAGACTCCCAGTACGAATGCGCCGAAGCTATGTACAAGGCGATTATGCCTTTGCTCAGAGAGAAGAAAATCTTCCTTGCCGCTCAGTGCTGCGAGCATTTAGAGAGAGCGTTGGTTGTAGAGCGCGAGTACGCCGAAAAGCAAAACCTGTTGATTGTAAACGCTGTACCTCAGCCGAAGGCAGGCGGCAGCAGCGCGACCGCGGCGTACAAAAGCTTTGACGATCCTGTGCTTGTTGACGGAGTTAAGGCAGACGCGGGAATCGACATCGGCGGAACGCTTATCGGTATGCACCTCAAAAGAGTTGCCGTGCCTATGAGGTTAAGCGTTAAGAAAATCGGCGAGGCAAATGTTTCAAGCGCGAGGACGCGCCCGAGGTTTGTCGGTGGAGCGCGAGCGGTTTATGACGAAAATCTAATGTAGGAGAAGCCTATTACTAAAGAAGTATATCGAGATATATAATGACAACATAACAAGAGAGGCTCGGCTCAGAAACCCGCTATACACCTGCCTGAGCGATATCGCGGCTAAGAACCTTGCGGTCAATAACGAGCCTATTAATAACGATTAAGTCAAACCTAAGGAAAGGGGGAGATACAATTGAAAAAGGAAATATATCTCCCCGGAGTTTGTCTATTCTCGTGTTGAGCTGTATGAGATCCTGACCTCCAGCGTGGAGAATTACAGCGGTTATGTTGATCCTGACCCGGGCGACTGGGGAGATGATCCGATCATTCCCGATGATGATATCATCTGGTAACGCAAATAAAATTTTATAATTCTTATAAACCGCTTGAAGTATTTTCAAATTTGTTATATTATTATAACAGCTCGAAACCGTTTATAAGAATTACGCGAAAATTTTTATAAACACTTATATGCCGTCCGACCGTTCGGACGGCATATAATTATTTCGGAAGATTATATTTTGGTTATTGAAAAAACAATGTGATTATTTTATAATAATAGTGAAATCAAATTACAGGAGGCTTACGCCTCACAGTATAATACTATAAAAGAAGGGTTAAATTATGATTTCGCTGTTGATTTCATTAGCGGTATTACTTATCGGATATTTGGTTTACGGCAAGGTGACGGAGAAAATCTTCTCTCCCGACGACAGACCGACTCCCGCTGTGGCGATCAACGACGGCGTTGACTGCGTTCCTATGAAAACGTGGAAGGCGTTCCTCGTTCAGCTGCTCAATATCGCGGGCACAGGTCCCATCTTCGGCGCGCTTATGGGCGCGGTGTTCGGACCCGTGGTGTTCCTGTGGATCGTATTCGGCTCGATTCTCGGCGGAGCGGTTCACGACTATATGAGCGGAATGATAAGCTCTCGTCACGAGGGAGCTTCGATCGCCGAGCTGTCGGGTACATATCTCGGCAAGGCGGTAAAGTGGATCATGCGCGTATTCTCGGTCGTACTTCTTGTACTCTGCGGCACTGTCTTTGTCACAAGCCCCGCGGGATTGCTTGAGAAGCTCACTCCCGACTGGATGAACGGTACCTTCTGGGCAGTCGTGATCCTCGCGTATTATCTGCTCGCGACTCTGCTCCCGATCGATAAGCTTATCGGCAAGCTCTATCCCGTGTTCGGAGTATTGCTCATAGTTATGGCGGCGGTTGTAATCGGCGGAATCATCTTCTCGGGCGGCAAATATACGATCCCCGAGCTCTCGCTCCAAAATCTCCATCCCCAAGGCACTCCGATATGGCCTTATATGTTCATCACAGTAGCCTGCGGCGCTGTGTCGGGCTTCCACGCCACACAGTCGCCTATGATAGCTAAGTGCATTACGTCCGAGAAAAAGGGCAGAGCCGTATTCTATGGCGCTATGATCAGCGAGTCCGTAATCGCTCTCGTATGGGCGGCGGCAGGCGTCAGCTTCTACGGCACGACTCAGCTGTTGAACGAAGCTCTCAAAACGGGCGGCTCAAACGTTGTGTATGAAATCTCAACAGGGGTTCTCGGCGTATTCGGCGGCGTACTCGCGATAGCGGGCGTAGTGGTCTGTCCGATAACCTCGGGCGATACGGCTTTCAGAAGCGCGAGACTTATCCTCGGCGAGACCTTCAAGCTCGAGCAGAAGAAAATCAAAAACCGACTTATTATCACAATCCCTCTGCTTGTTGCAGGCGGACTTCTGACGTGGTTCGCGATTGCAAACAGAAACGGCTTCGAGATCATCTGGCGTTATTTCTCGTGGAGTAATCAGACCTTAGCGATGATAGCGCTCTGGGTAGCGACGTCGTATCTACTCAAAAAGGGCAAATACCGCTTCGGCTCACTGATAACGGCTTTCCCCGCGGCGTTTATGACCGCGGTAAGCATTACGTATTTGCTTATGGCTGACGAGGGCTTCAGGCTCAGTCAGACGATTTCGTATATCGCGGGAGCTGCCGCGGCGGCGATACTGTTTGTGATCTATATCGTCGCGCTCGTCCGCAGCCTGCGGAATAAGAGTCAGAGTTCCGTCCCGACGGCGTGAGGGTAAAAAGGAGTAATCAAACTATGAAGTTGTTTAAAAGTATAGATAATTCCCGCGAGCTCGGCGGTTATACGAGCTCTGACGGCAGAAAGATCAGGAGCGGCGTTCTTCTGAGGACGGCTAAGCTCGACGCGATTTCCGACGAGGATATCAGAATCCTCAGGGATAAATACAGATTGCAGGACATCATCGACTTGCGTATGGAAGTTGAGCGTATAGGCGCCGACGATCCCGAGATCGATGGCGCGAGATACAGTCACCTCGACGTGCTCGATTTTTCCGATATGATGCCAGAGGACGCCGAGCAGGCGGATATAAACGGGTTCAGCCTGCCCGAGATAGTAGAGCTGATGACACAGACGGGAATGCTTACCGATAAAATGTACATCGGCTTTCTGATGAACAAAAAGGGACTTGACGCGTTCTCGAGGTTCTTCCGTATCCTGCTTGAAGCCGATCCCGAAAGAGCTGTGCTCTGGCACTGTACGAGCGGTAAGGACAGGACGGGCTTAGCGGCTATGCTGCTGCTCTCAGCGCTGGAGGTTGACGAGGAAACCACCATCAGCGACTTCGTCCTCACGAATGAGTTCAACGCTTCGCGTATTGAGGCGACGAGAAAGTATCTCGCGGCTCAGGGCTGTAGTGACGAAATGATTAAAAAAGGTCTGCTCGTGTTTGATATGGTAGACGAGAGCTTTATGCGTACCGCGATGAATTACCTCAAAAAAGAGTTCGGCTCGGTCAAGGGCTATATCACGGACACGCTGAATATCACTGAGGATGAAATTAATTCCTTAAAAGAAAAATATCTGGTATAAACTGACTGAATAAAGGGCTGTCGCACTAAGCCTTAATAAGATTCGGGCAGTCCTTTCGGACTGCCCGGTCATAGCATTATACAAATTTTAAAGTAAGAAATGGAAAATCCGGACAGAGAGATACATCCGTCCGGATTTCACTTTTTATTTTTTTGACAAAACCTTTTTCTGCCATGAGACTTTGCCGCATTGCGGACATTTCATCCGTCGGGTACGTCCCATGTGCGGCG
>CACYDB010000158.1 GCA_902773035.1 uncultured Ruminococcus sp.
AGTTGGCGTAGAGCTGGTAATCGGTGGCGGGGTCAAAGCTTGCGGGGTCGATACCGTTCTTGATACCGCACAGCTTCCAGTGACGGAGGTTGAGCTCGTTGTAGAGACCGTAGCTGTACCACGGGTCACGGATCTCAAGCGCGTAGGTCGGAGAAACTGTTGTTACACGAACAGCGGTCTCGATAGCGCCCTTGACCATATTGAGCTTGCCGTCCATTTCGAGAAGCTTTGTATCTTCGGCGGGGATACCTACACACTCGGTGTTGACCTCCCAGCCGTACATTCCCTGATACTGAATGTTGTGGATTGTAAAGATATTCTTGATGTTAGCGTACCACGGATTCTTTGAGTAGAAAAGGTAGTAGTAGGTCGGAACCAAGGCGGTCTGCCAGTCGTTAGTGTGGATGATGTCCGGGTGGAAGTCGATGTACGGAAGCATCTCAAGGATAGCGCGCGAGAAAAACGCAAATCTCTCGGCGTCGTCGTATGAACCGTACAGCGTGCCGCGCTTAAAGTAATACTCGTTGTCGAGGAAGTAGTAGGTGCAGTCGTTCCAGCGAGCCCAGAACAGTCCGCAGTACTGATGACGCCACGCGACAGGTACTGTGAAGTTCGCGATGAAGTTCATCTGATTTTTAAGATCCTGCGGAATCGTGCCGTAAAGCGGCATAACAATGCGGCAGTCCTGACCTCTTCTGCACAGAGCGTGCGGCAGGCTTCCCGCTACGTCGGCAAGTCCGCCTGAACCTGCGAACGGATTGGCCTCGGAAGCGCAGTAAAGAATTTTCATGGGGTATACCTCCTTAGTTAATTAATGCTTTCTTCTCAATGTGAATCGGGAATGAGTCAGCGCCCATCATAGATTTGTTGTCGGAAATCATAACGTCCTTGTCGATGATGAGGTAGCTTAAATTACAATTTTCGCCGATTTCGGTGTCCTGCATAATAATGCAGTTGCTGACTTTCGCGCCCTTCTTGATGTGAACGCCCTTGGAAATAATGCAGTTCTCAACCTCGCCCTCGATAAAGCAGCCCTGAGATACGAGGGAGTTTTTAACGGAGCTTGTGAGACCGTACTTACAGGGAGCGTCGTCGCGAACCTTTGTATAAATCGGACGATCCAAGCGGAAGATCTCCTTCCTGAGCTCAGCGTCCATAAGGGACATATTGAAGCGGAAATACTCGTTCATCGAGCTGATAATGTCGCAGTGACCGGGGCACTCGTATGCGAATACGGTGTACTCGTCAACCCATTTCTGAACAAGACGGTTGAAGTTGAGCTCGTTCTCGCTCATCGCCTTGGCGATAAGCTCGAGGAAAAGCTCCTTGCGTATGAGCAGCGATCCGAGCCAGAGGTTGCACTTACCCTTGACCTCGGGCTGTACGAACACCTTGTTGACCTTGCCGACGTCGTTGTGATTGATCGTCATCGGAACAAGCTTGTCGGGAACGCTCATATTCTTATAGAGCAGAGTGATATCCGCCTGATTTACGGAATGCAGGTAGAACAGCTCCGCGTAGTCGATATTGAAAACAATATTGCTCTCGGAAAGGAGGACGTAGCTCTCAGCCGCGTCATTGATATAGCCTCTGAGCTGGTAGAGAGTTTCTACCTTGTTGGCGAAGTTTACGCCCGCGTAGGGAGGCAGGATCGTAACGCCGCTGCGCTTTTTGGATAAATCCCACGCGCTGCCTGAGCCTATGTGATCCATAAGCGACATAAAGCCGGACTTCGCGATAATTCCAACGTTGTTGACGTTGGAGTTTGCCATATTGGAGAGCACAAAGTCAATCATTCTGTACTTACCGCCGATCGGTACGGACGCGGTAGTTCTGTGAGCGGTGAGCTCGGTTAGTGTATCTTCACAGGAATTAGAAAAGATCAAGCCTAAAACATCGTTACTTTTCATTACTTCTCCACCTCCATATTTTTATCTATCATAGCTTTTGGAGGAACAACGACGTTATCTCCGATTGTAAGGTTATCGCCGATTACGGTTACGCCCCAGTCGTCGCGGTTCTTGACTTTCTCGGGATCCGCGCCTACAACGGCATTCTTGCCGATAACGGCGTTCTCGGCTACGATCGCGAACTCTACCCTCGCTCCGTCCTCAATAACAGCGCCCGGCATAATGATCGAGGAGTTGATCACGGCTCCCTTGCCTACTGTTACGCCCGCGAAGAGAATCGAGAACTCGAGGTCGCCGTGTACGTTACAGCCGTCGGCGATGAGGGAATTCTGAATGTTCACTCCGTCGGCGATGTAATGCGGAGGCATCATCGGGTTGCGTGAGTAAACCTGATTAAGATCGAGCCCTACGTTGGGATCGAGCAGATCCATATTGGCTTCCCAAAGGCTGTCGATCGTGCCGACGTCCTTCCAGTAGCCCTCGAAGGGATAAGCGAACATTCTCTCGCCCGCCTCAAGCATTGTCGGGAGAACGTTTTTACCGAAGTCGTTTGAGGAGTTCGGGTCGTTTGCGTCGTCTATCAAATATTTTCTGAGCTCTTTCCAGCTGAAAATGTAGATACCCATTGAAGCGTTAGTGCTCTTGGGCTTAGCGGGCTTCTCGTCAAATTCATAGATCGAGCCGTCCTTGTTTGTGTTGAGAATACCGAAGCGCGACGCCTCCTCCTTGGGAACGTCGATAGCCGCGATCGTGCAGGCGGCTTTA
Organism: uncultured Ruminococcus sp.; assembly: GCA_902773035.1. Classification (GTDB taxonomy): domain Bacteria; phylum Bacillota; class Clostridia; order Oscillospirales; family Acutalibacteraceae; genus Ruminococcoides. Next base: position 2,676 of record CACYDB010000158.1, read on the forward strand.
TTCTTCTTGTGGTATTCGAGCATCTCGTTGTAGTCCATCTTGTAGATATGGTCGCCCGAGAGAATAAGCACGTAGTCGGGATTATATCTGTCGATATAGCTGATGTTCTGATAAATCGCGTTAGCCGTGCCTGAATACCAGTCAGCGCCTCCGACGGCTTCATAAGGGCTCAGGCAGTTTACGCCCGAGTGCATACCGTCAAGATCCCACGGCTGACCGTTTCCGATGTACTCGTTGAGCACGAGCGGCTGATACTGGGTAAGAATACCGACAGCCTCAATGCCCGAATTAACGCAGTTTGAGAGCGGGAAGTCGATAATCCTGTACTTGCCGCCGAACGGTACAGCAGGCTTCGCGAGCTTCTTTGTGAGCACGCCGAGTCGGGAGCCCTGTCCTCCGGCGAGCACCATAGCTACAACCTTTTGTTTAGGTATCATAGTATTACCTCCGATTCTTTCTTCCTCCGCGGCGGACGCGGAGAATTTGGATTTTGAATTGTTTATAAAATGAAATTATTTTTTCTTAGCGATTGGCTTGATCATTTTTCGGGCAGGCTTCTTGGCGACCGCCTTTTTCTTGACGGGAGTCTCCTTTTTAGGCTTTTCGAGCTTTTCGACAAGCTTGATAAAGCTTACGCTCAGCGGCGGAATGATGATTTTGAGGCTCTGGTTATAGCCGTGGACGGCTATGTCGGAGGTTTTCATTCCCTTACCGTTAGAGATACCGCTGCCGCCGTAGCGCGCGTCCTCGGTGTTGAACACCTCGTCATAGATTCCGTACTCGGAAACTCCGATGTAGTAGTCCTCGTGCGTCATCGGCTGGAAGTTACACAGCACGATAAGCTCGTCGCCGTCACGGGCGATCCTTCTGAACGCTATAACACTCTTGGTATAGTCGTCGTGGCTTATCCAGTTGAAGCCCTCCCACTTGAAGTCAACCTCGTAGAGAGGCTTGTTGTTGAGATAGAAGTTGTTCATATCGCGGTAGAAGTCGTGGAGCATCTTGTGATTAGCGTCGGCGAGGATTCCCCAGTTGAGCTCCTCGCGGAAGTTCCACTCCTCCTCCTGACCTATATCGCTGCCCATAAAGATGAGCTTTTTGCCCGGGTGAGCCATCATATACGCGATGAAAACTCGTACGGACGCGAACTTCTGCCCGATATCACCGGGCATTTTATCAATCAGAGAGTGCTTGCCGTAGACTACCTCGTCGTGAGATACCGGCAGGATAAAGCTCTCGGAAAATGCATAGAAAAAGCTGAAGGTCAGGCTGTCGTGGTTGAACGGTCTCCACAGCGGGTCAAGCGACATATAGTGGAGCATATCGTTCATCCAGCCCATATTCCATTTGTAGTCGAAGCCGAGTCCGCCCTTGTCAACGGGCGCGGATACGTTAGGCCAGGAGGTGCTCTCCTCGGCGATCATAGCGACGTCGGGGTGGTACATATGGACGGCGGTGTTCATTCTTCTGATAAACTCTACCGCCTCCAGATTCTCCTTGCCGCCCTCCTCGTTGGGATCCCATTCGCCCTTGGGACGATTGTAATCGAGGTAGAGCATCGAGGCGACCGCGTCAACTCTGATGCCGTCGAAATGGTACTGCTCAACCCAGAACATCGCACTGGAAACGAGGAAGCTGATGACCTCGTAGCGCGCGTAGTTGAACACATAGGTTCCCCATTCCTTATGCTCGCCGCGTCGTTCACCCTCGTACTCATAGCAGCAGGTGCCGTCGAACCTCGCGAGACCGTGAGCGTCCTTCGGGAAATGAGCGGGAACCCAGTCGATAATTACGCTGATATTGTTCTGATGACATTTATCAATAAAGTATTTCAAATCATCCGGCTCGCCGTAGCGTGAGGTCGGAGCGAAATAACCCGTTACCTGATAGCCCCAGCTGTCGTCGTAGGGGTACTCGGTAATCGGCATAAACTCTATGCTGTTGTAGCCCATATCCTTAACGTACGGAATGAGCTCGTCGGCAAGCTTGCGGTAGTTGAAGAAGTTGCCGTCCTCATATTTCCGCCATGAGCCCGCGTGGATCTCGTAGATATTGAGAGGCTGCTCCTTGTGCGGATGGTCTTTTCTGTATTGGAACCAGTTTTCGTCCTGCCACTGATAACGTCCGAGGTCGTAAACGATCGAGGCGTTATCGGGACGTGTTTCGGTATGGAAGGCGTAGGGGTCGGACTTGATCACCTTCTCAAACCACGGAGTTTCGATACAAAACTTATATCTCGTATACTCGCCCAGACCCTCGATGAACAGCTCCCAGACGCCTTTTTCGCCGACCTTGTACATATAGTTGGACATATTGTTCCAGTCGTTGAAGGGACCGACTACGGAGACCGTCAGGGCATTAGGCGCCCATACGCGAAAGACTACGCCGTCTCTGCCGTCCCAGTTGACGAGGTGAGCGCCGAGCAAATCGTGAGCTCTGACCGCGTCGCCGTCGTGAAAAATTTCAAGAGCGGGGCGTTCATCATCAAATCTGTAGTTCAATGTATCTCTCCTCCTTCCATAAAATTTCGTTAAAAAGTCTAATTAATCGCGGATTTTTACGCACAAACTGACTATTCTCACATATATACATATATCATAGCAAATAACTTTGGCAATTTCAAGTAAAATCCAAAAAAAATATAGATTTTTTTGTTTATTTTTCCACAGACAAAAAAACTGCCGCGGAAAATCCGCGGCAGTCGTAAAATCAATTAAGATTTAGCCTAATTCAGCGAAGTATTTGATTGTTCTGACCATCTGGCTTGTGTAGCTGTTCTCGTTGTCGTACCAGGAAACTACCTGTACCTCATAGAGATCGTCGCCGATGGGAGCAACCATTGTCTGAGTAGCGTCGAAGAGTGAGCCGTATGTCATACCGATGATGTCGGAAGAAACGATGGGATCCTCGTTGTAGCCGTAGCTGTCGGAAGCGGCAGCCTTCATAGCGGCGTTGATGCCCTCAACTGTAACGTCCTTGCCCTTAACAACAGCTGTGAGGATTGTTGTTGAGCCTGTGGGAACGGGTACACGCTGAGCTGAGCCGATGAGCTTGCCGTCGAGCTCGGGGATAACAAGACCGATAGCCTTGGCAGCGCCTGTTGAGTTAGGAACGATGTTAGCCGCGCCTGC
>CACYDB010000159.1 GCA_902773035.1 uncultured Ruminococcus sp.
AGAGAGTAAAGAACATATCGCACTTATCGCGCGCGGAGCGGAGCTTGTCCATCTCATTTTCGCAGAAAACGATCCTGCCCACGCGCAACGGGTCTAAAGGTCGCATACGCTCGATGTCGCAGCCCACAGGCTCTGTGCCGTCTACGGCGAGGGCTACAAGCTTGCCGCTGTGGGCGAGATTGAACTCGCTGCCACCCTCGATAAACGGCTTTCCGAAGTCGGAGAAGCTCAACTCCCTGTCGCCGAAGAGCTCAGTAATCGCCAAGCCCGCGGCGAGAGACAGCTTTTTATCGCGCTCAAAACGCAGTCTTTTTATTTTTTCACGCCTGAGAGCAGGAACCCTGCTGAGATTTTCCTCGCTCAGCTCAACCGGCTCGGCGTTAATGATATAAGCTTTGATCATAGAAACCCAAGGACTTTACTCAGTTGCCTTAATACCCTTCCTGACCGTTCAGAGAATCGTCGTCAACGACCCAATCCTCTACGTAAATCGCCGTGAACGACGATTTGGAGTTACGAACCACCACGCGCTTGATACCCGCGTTGATTATCATACGCTTGCACATAGCGCAGGAATTAGCTCCCTCAACATACTCGCCCGTGCCGTACTCCTTGCCCACGAGGTACATTGTCGCGCCGATCATACGCTCACGCGGCGCGTGGATAATGGCGTTAGCCTCGGCGTGAACGCTTCTGCACAGCTCGTAGCGTGTACCGCGCTTAACGTTCATCTTCTCGCGCACGCAGGTTCCGAGGTCAATGCAGTTCTTACGTCCGCGCGGAGCTCCCACGTAGCCCGTGGAAACGATCTGGTCATTGTTAACAATGATCGCGCCGTAGTTTCTGCGGATACAGGTTCCGCGCTCTGCTACGGTCTCGGCGATGTCGAGATAATAATTTTCTTTGTCAATACGGCTCATAGTGTCCTCCTACGCGCATAATGTGTTACTAATATAATGTACCTTTTATACCGTTTTGTCAAGTGGTACTGAGAGTTTTTATGCAATCCGCACATACAAAGAAGCCTTTATGGCTCTTTAAGTCATCAGTTTGTCCGCAGAAAACACAGCTTTCCTCGGCTTTGCTGATGATCAGGGCGTTATCCTTGACCTCCATAAAGATGTCCTCGTCATCCTCGAGCCCGAGTCTGTCGCGGAAAACCTTGGGAATCTGAACTCTGCCCAGCTTGTCTATCTTCTTGTAGTTTTTATAAACCATATTGATCCTCCTAACTGTGTAATACTTTTATGGTTCGGATAAATATTACCATATTTTGACAATCTTGTCAAGCATTTGTCAAAAATTCTATTCAAAGGAAGTTTTTCTAATGATTAACCGAATTTTCGGAGCCCTTATTTTGATCTCCGCGGTGACGGGAATGATCCTCGGCAGAGGCAGTCAGCTTGCTCAGGGAGTGCTCGACGGCGCGGCTGACAGCGTAAAGCTGCTCACGACGATGGCGGGAATGATTTTGCTGTGGTCGGGAATAATGGAGATAGCGGAGCGCGGAGGCTTTACGGCTGTGATGAGCAGAGTGCTCTCCCCTGCCCTCAGGCTCCTGTTCAGAGGGCTTCCGCGCGACAGTCGGGCGATGAAGCTCATCAGTATGAACGTCAGCGCGAACCTTCTCGGACTCGGTAACGCGGCGACTCCGTTCGGACTGTCGGCGATGAAGGAGCTGAAAAGACTCTCTCCGCGCGATGATACGGCGAGCGGCGATATGATAACCTTTGTGGTGATGAATACCGCGTCCATCCAGCTTATGCCGACGATGATAGGCGCGCTCAGGCAGATGTACGGGAGCAGGGAGCCGTTTGTGATCCTGCCGTGCGTATGGATAAGCTCAGCCTGCGCCCTGACGGCAGGGCTGACGATAGCAAAGCTTTTCGGCGGAGGTAAATGATGGAGCTGTTTATGCCGCTGTTTATCGCGGTCGTGATAATCTTCGGGATAATAAAAAAGGTGCCGCTCTTTGACGCGTTCACGGACGGCGCGAGGGAGGGCATAAAGACGCTCTTAGGCGTAGCGCCGACGCTCGTGGGGCTCATCACGGCTGTGGATATGCTAAAGGCGAGCGGCGCGATTGATATACTGTGCGACTTCATATCACCCGCGGCGGAGCTTCTGGGATTTCCGAAGGAGATAGTGCCGATGATTTTGCTGCGACCTGTCTCGGGCGGAGGCTCAACGGCGCTGCTGACGGGCATTTACAAGGAGTGCGGAGCTGACAGCTTCGCGGGGCTGTGCGCCTCGGTACTGGCAGGCTCGACGGAGACGACCTTCTACGCGATCGCGGTCTACTACGGAAGCGTGGGCGTAAAAAAAATCCGCCATACCCTGCCAGCCGCCTTATCGGCGGACTTCACTGCGGCGGTTATGGCAGTTTTAAGCGTTAAGATTTTTCTTTGTCCGTAGTGGTAAGCGGAAGTTTTTTGTTCTTAGTCGCAAGCGGGGGGTTAAGTTCTTAGTTGTAAGTGGTAAGTGGTAAGCTTATGACGAGCAGATAGCTTGATAAAAAAATAAACATACCTGCCCGACAGAATTAATATATCGCTTCGCGATAGCGAAATACAAATATGGTCGGGAGACAAACGCTTCACACGGAAACATCTGTCTGCCCGACCACAACTTACAACTTATCACTTACCACTTATCACTAATCTTTGATTCTCACAAAATACCTCTTAATAAACGCGTTAACGTCCCTGTTCGACTGGTACACTCGCAGGCTCTTGTCGTCGAATTTGAGGATATAATAGTTGAGCCTGCCCTTGATGATTTGGATTTTGTTGAAGCTTGTTTTGTACGACGAGCCGAGGGTCTCGATACAGACTCTCCCTCCCCTGTCGTACATCTTGATCACGGTCTTGTCGATATATCGGAACAGCAAAAACGAGTAAACCAGCATAAGCGCCTCGAGCAAAACGAAGATACACAGCAAGCCATAGCTTCCACGTCCGATGAGCACGCTGTCGATGAATACCGATAAGCCGATGATGAATATACACAGCGCGATTTTGACGACTGTGTATATCCTTTTAAGCATCAGTCCGTATCCAGCTTGAGCACCGCCATAAAGGCTTCCTGCGGAACCTCTACCGTGCCGAGCTGGCGCATACGCTTTTTACCTTCCTTCTGCTTTTCGAGCAGCTTCTTCTTACGGCTGATGTCGCCGCCGTAGCACTTGGCGAGTACGTCCTTACGCATAGCCTTGACTGTCTCGCGGGCGATGATCTTGCCGCCGATACAAGCCTGGATTGGCACCTCAAAGAGCTGACGCGGAATCTTCTCCTTGAGCTTTTCAGCCATTTTACGCGCTCTGGGGTGCGCCTTGTCCTTGTGGATGATGAAGCTCAGCGCGTCAACGATCTCGCCGTTGAGCATAATGTCGAGCTTGACGAGGTCGCTCTTGACGTAATCCGCGAGCTCATAGTCAAAGGAAGCGTAGCCGCGAGTACGCGATTTGAGGGTGTCAAAGAAGTCGTAGATGATCTCCGCGAGGGGCAGCTGATAGTGGATATCAACGCGGTCGGAGTCGATGTAGTCCATACCGATGAAAACTCCCCGCCTGTCCTGACACAGCTCCATAATGTTGCCGACGTACTCCGACGGCGAGTAGATATGAGCGTCCGTCATAGGCTCCTCAGCCTCGGCGATGAGCGCGGGGTCGGGATAGTTAGTCGGATTGTCGATGTTTTCAACAGTGCCGTCTGTCTTGTGGATTTTATAAATAACGCTCGGCGCGGTGGTGATGAGGTCGAGATTATACTCGCGCTCGAGCCTTTCCTGAATGATTTCCATATGAAGCAGTCCGAGGAAGCCGCAGCGGTATCCGAAGCCTAACGCGACCGAGGTCTCGGGCTCAAAGGTGAGAGAAGCGTCGTTGAGCTTGAGCTTGTCGAGAGCGTCCTTGAGGTCGCCGTAACGCGCTCCGTCAACGGGATAGATTCCGCAGAATACCATCGACTGAGCTTCTCTGTAGCCGGGAAGGGGCTCCTCGGCTGGATTAGAGCAGAGCGTTACCGTATCGCCGACCTGAGCGTCGGAGAGGCTCTTGATCGAGGCGGCGATGTAGCCGACCTCGCCCGCGTAGAGAACGTCGGTCTGCTCAAGAGAGGTGGCGTGCATAAGTCCGCACTCGACGACGTTGAACCTGGAGCCTGTCGCCATAAGCTTGAACTCGTCGCCGACCTTTATCTGACCCTCCATAAGCCTGACGTAGATGATAACGCCCTTGTAGCTGTCGTAGTAGCTGTCGAAGATAAGAGCGCG
>CACYDB010000160.1 GCA_902773035.1 uncultured Ruminococcus sp.
ATACGAGTGCTATTGCTGCGACATAAATCTCGACGAGGACGAGTACGCGCGCTTCCTGACAAACAGTGTGCGCGACTGCCACTACTTTAACCCCTACGACGAGTACAAGATAGTCGAGAAGCAGAACTGAATAAAATCTTCCGCTCCCGCGATCCTAGGATCGCGGGAGATTTTCTTATGCGTGTCGGGCGTGTCGGGCATATACATAACTTTATATAGTGAGATAAAATTTTTTCTTCTTATGAAAAGTTATGTAATTGGGTGTCACGCCCGACACGCAGACGTAAGCCTATTATTTGTCTACCCTTATTGCTCCTTCTTTTTGTGAAGCGATTGTCGGCGAGCAGCGCCGAATAGAAGTCTGTGACGCTGCGAGTATATTCACCGCTGCGGAAGCAGTAGTCGCGGTAGGTTTCGTACAGCAGTCCCGAGGGTTGCTCGTAGTCCGCGCGTATTTCGCAGCACTCCTCCAGAAAAATCCCGAGCCAGTTGTTCTCCTCGCGGTAGCAGGAGATTGCCGACGCTACGGCTTGCGGCAGGACAGGCTTGAAGCTGTCGCCGATAACTGCCCTCGCTCCGTCGATTATCCACTGCATAACAGCTCCGCCCGCGTTCTTAACGAGGTAGTCCGAGTAGTTCTTAATATCGGGCTCTCCCGTAATCTTCGCGTTAAAGGGCACGACTATCAGCCTTCGCCACGTGCCGCTGTCCAGTGTGCCGACCTTTGGGAGATGATTTGTGTAGAGCACAAGCGTATGCGTGGGTGTGAATGAGAACGGCGCCTTGTACTTCTTTTCTCCGATAAGATCGTCGGTAGAGTTGAGCTGCTTCAATGCTGAGGTGCTCAGCCTTGTGCCTTCCTCCAGCTCCGCGGCGGTGACAAGTCTCTTGCCTCTGAGCTCGGCGATCTCGGGCTTGATATTGCGTCGGCAGCCCGAGGTCAGAACCTCCGCGGAGAGTCCTCCGCTGTAGCTTCCGAGTACGGCTGAGATAGTGTTCCAGAAGGTTGACTTGCCGTTGTGTCCGTTTCCGAACGAGATGATCATACTCTCGAGGTAAACCTTTCCGATCGCAGCGAGTCCGACGATTTTCCGAACGTAGTCGATGAGCTCTCTGTCGCCGCAGAATATTGTGTCGAGAGCTTTCTCCCACAGCTCCCGTCCTTCTTCCGAGGGGTCAAAGGCGGTCTGTCTCGTTATCATATCCTCGGGGTCGTGAGGGAGCTTTTCTCCTGTTTTAAGGTCATAGGTCGCGCTCGGCGCGTTGAGCTTGAACGCGTCTCTGTCGAGCTTAGAGGGGTCGGTGTACAGCATTGGCTGAGCTTCGGTCAGAGTCGCCGAGATTTTGCGCGAATCACGCCGCTTGATTATGTAGTCGCGGTACGCGAGGGCGGCGTTGTACTTGTCGAGGATTCTTTTCTGGCTGTCTGTCATAAGGTTTGTCGCGGATTTGCGCGAGCTTGCTCCCGTCAGGAGCTCGAATACCTTGCCGCGAAGCATTTCCTTTTCGCGTAGGGCTAATTCTTCTTCCGCTTCAGCGAGCTGTCTATCGGTCAGCTCCTGTGATTTAGCTTGAGCCTTCGGCGCTGATTCCTCCCAGTATGAGCCGTTGTAGACGATAAAATCCGTCGCCTCGGAGTATCTGAGAGTCTCACTGTATTCGTCCGCGAGCACTTTTGCCTGTCCAACGTCCGAGTAGTCGGAGGGCTTGAGTCTTAGCGTTGAGCCGTATTTCTCCGGCGGAATGTAGTCCGCCTCGAGTGAAACGCGACTGTAGAATTTGATAGCGCTCTTCCATATCGCCTCAAGCTCACGCTCGGGCAGCGGCGGCTGACATCTTTTCGCTTCCTTTCTGAATTTGACGAGAGCCTCGGTTGTGTCGCCGTAACGCTTGAGCAGTTTCGCGGCGGTCTTTGACATCTCGGAGTTCCTGCTTCCCTGCGGGATAACAGCGTCGGAGGTCTTGTTATAGGAATGCTCCGCGAGGAAGGCGTCAACTGTAGTTGAGCCGCCGTAGAGCTCGACCTCGGGCTCTCTTGTGCCGAAGAAGAACCTCGCCGCGTCCAGCGCGTTCTTGTCGAAGAACGGGAAATGTCTGAGCGTTGCGCGTTTGAGAGCGGCGTATTCCTCGGCGCTTGTGATCGTTTTGATCGGGAAGAGGACGTGGAACTTGGGTCGGGGAGCCCTGCCGTTCTTTTCCTTCATATTGTTGCGGCTGTAGTGAATTCCGAATTCGACCTCGGGGAAGGCTTTCATTATCTTCTCCGGAGTGACCCAGTCGGCAGGCTTGTCGCTGAAATCGTTGTCGCAGTCGAGCGCGAGGCAGTTTGAACGTAAAAAGCCTGTGTTGCTTCTTTTGTGATCCTTGTACTCCGCGCAGACGTAGTCCCTCGAGACTGCCTGAGCGAAGAGCTTTTTGTCGGTGACAACCGTCGGGTTCTGGTAAAAGCAGTTGCCCGCGTTGCCTGTTGTGTTTGAGCTGAATAATATAAACATAATAAATTCTCCTTTCACTTATAGGCTGAATAGCGGGGATAATTGCATTGATTAATGCAATCTCGGTGAAAAAAGAATAGAATAAATTTTGATATTTGACGTTGCCATAAACGCGATTTCGGCAACTTGGGAGGAATAGACGTAAAAAACTGACACCGCTGAAAAGCGATGTCAGTATCTTGTTTAAATATGTATATATGTTTATGGCAGTCTGTTAAGGAGATATTGATTATCATTCAAAGTCTGTTATAATCTCCGCAAGACGCATCTGAATCAACGTTGCGTCTCTGACGCTTATGGTTTCATCGCGATTGGCGTCACATAGAATCCTGGCACAGGGATTGGTTATCTCTTTAAGTCCGGCTTTGTATTTTTGAATCAGCGTTGCGTCGGAAATACTTACTTTTCCGCTGAGGTCGGCGTCGCCGATAATATACGCGTATGTCTTGAGATTCTTAACGAAGTTTTCGTAGCAGTATTCTTCGGCATAGGAGTTTTCAAAACAGGTGACCTCAATTCTTGACTGAGTAGACATCGGATAGAGAGCGTACGCTCCGATTGATGATACAGAATTCGGAATATACAGCTGAGAGAGAGAGAACGCATTTTTGAATGCGGAATCACCGATAGTTGCCAGCATATCCGGAAGATTTATAGCGTTCAAAGCGGAATTCTCAAAACAGCCGGCGCCTATTTCGATTAAGTGCGGAGGTAAGTCAACGCTTTCGAGTGACGATGTGTTTTTGAAGGTGTTTGCTTCAAGCTTAGTGATTTTGCCGGGGATGTTAAGGTGTTCGATTCCACTGTCACAAAACGCTGATTCGCCGATTCGTACAAGACTTTTAGGTAAGCTGACTTCTCCGAGCAGGGAACAGTCCTTAAATGTAAACGCGGCAATCTCAGCAAGCTTGTTGCCAGAAAGGTCAAGCGAGTCTATGGAGGTTCCTTTGAAGGCTCCTTCGCCGATTTCGCTGATTGAGGAGGGAATGCTGAGTTCGCTGAGAACGGCGCAGTTCTCAAAAGCGTATTCTCCGATTGAAGTATAGCCTTGAGGTATTGTAACCGAGGTTAATCCGCCGGACGCAAAGCAGTTGTCGCCTATTCTTCTTACCTGTGAGCCGGCGTAGGTTGTGGGTAAGGTGATTTCGTTGTCGTTTCCGATATAAGAATATAGAGTCCACGCCCCGTCAGTATATGTATATTCATACTGACCGTCGTTTACTACGACTGTCGCTCCCGCGGACAAAGCCGAAGAGTTAACAACGGTCATTAAAATAGCTATTGATAGGAATGAGATAAAAAGCTTCAAAAAAGGTTTCAATTTATTCACCTCCGTTTTCTATTATTATACACACCTGTATTTCACAGGTCAAGCAAAACTTATTCCACTGATACCGTGAATAAACCGAGAAACCTATGTCCTAAAAAACCGATAGAATAAAATAAACAAAAGATAAAACAAAAACGAGAATGTCAATATAGAAAAACGAAAATTCTTTTGGCGAACTAACCAAAGTTTTTTGAGTTTTTTTGTGCATTATAACTAATCAACAAAAATGTTGCACAAATTTGGATGACGTTAGAAAAATATGCACAAATAATATTGACTTTTTACATAAAAATATTGTAAAATAGTATAGCAATATTATTGTCTGGTGGTGCCTTTGCGCCTGTTTTAAATGTTGTAAAGGAGGGATAATGTGTCTTTAAAATCATATTTCGAAAAGAACCGAAAAAGGCTGAGAAAGCGTAAGAGACTTATCGTTTTCCTTAGTATCCTGGCGATTCTCGGACTGACAACTTCTACATACGCGTGGTTTACAGTCAACACATTCGCGGGTGTCAGGGAATTTGAGCTCAATATCAGCACAGGTGAAGACCTGAGAGTTTCTATGGAAAATCACGGTTCCGATATCGAGCAGTATGTACACGTTATTACCAATGATATGATAGATTCCTATCTGCGAAAGTACAATACATCTTTAAAGGATATGATCCTCGCTCCTGTAACAACAAACAATGGCTCAAGGTTTACTTTCCAAAACGGTTCGCCGGTCAAGGAAAACGAAGAAGGAACATTCCTTGAGTTTAAGTGCTGGTTTATCGGTACACGCGATATGTACGTTCATCTTACCACAGAGGGTGTTGAGAGCGACGAAACTAAGGGTGTACCTACAACCAAGGTTAGCACACCTTCTCCCGCTCCTCAGAGCGACATCGTAAAGGCGATACGATTTGGTTTTGATACCGACACAGACGGCAACAAAACATGGGAACCGAATAAGGGTAGACAGGTAACCCGACTTACAACCTTTGATTTGCCCGGCGGCGAGATGGATTACAACAACTCGAACCAGCTCTTCTCGCTGGATAAGCTCACACCTAAACAGGCGACACTTCGTCTGTGGATGGAGGGTGAGGATCCCGAGTGTGACAACGATGTTCAGAGAGCAAAGCTCAGAGTGGAGCTTTCATTCGTAGGTTGTGACGAGAACGGAAACCCGATTTCATAATCATTTATATATTGGTTTACCAACAAGGGAGTGATATTTATGGCTCTATTTAAAAAGAATAAACAGGTTGATCCCGCGACTCCCGAGGAGGTTGCCAAGCTAGG
>CACYDB010000161.1 GCA_902773035.1 uncultured Ruminococcus sp.
GGCTCTCGGAGTTGACATCGACAATCTGCTCGTCGCTCAGCCCGACACAGGTGAGGACGCGCTCGAAATCGCCGAGGCGCTCATCCGAAGCGGAGCTATAGACGTAATCGTTATCGACTCGGTAGCGGCTCTCGTGCCCAAGGCTGAGATCGAGGGCGAGATGGGCGACAGCCACGTCGGACTTCACGCGAGACTTATGTCGCAGGCGTTGAGAAAGCTCGCGGGAGCTATCAACAAGAGCAACTGCGTGGCGATCTTCATCAATCAGCTTCGTGAGAAGGTCGGCGTTGTATACGGCAATCCCGAGGTTACAACAGGCGGACGCGCATTAAAGTTCTATTCCTCCGTCAGAATCGACGTAAGAAGGATCGAGACTCTCAAGCAGGGCGGCGAGATGATAGGCAACCGCACTCGCGCGAAGGTCGTTAAGAATAAAATCGCTCCTCCGTTCAAGGAAGCGGAGTTTGACATTAAGTACGGTCAGGGCATCAACCGCATCGGCGAGATGGTAGACCTCTCCGTAAAGGCTGACGTCATTCAGAAGGCGGGCGCGTGGTTCAGCTACAACGGCACAAGACTCGGACAGGGTCGTGAGAACGTCAAGGAAATGCTGCTCAACAACAAGGAGCTCGCCGACGAAATCGAGAAGAAGCTCTGGGAGAATATCGACAAGCTCGCTCCCAAGAAAAAGGCTCCCGCCAAGGCTAAGGCTGTGGCTGTAAAGGCTGAGGAAAAACCTGCCGAAAAGCCCGCCGCAAAGACTAAATCGGCTTCAATCGACGTACTGGTTGAGGAATGATAATTACCGATATCGTTCCCAAGCGCAAGAGGCTCTCGGCGCTGTATATCGACGGTGAGTTCGCGCTCAAGCTCGACACCGAGACCGTGCTTATGAGCAGGTTTTCCGTAGGGTCGGAGATCACCGACGAGGAGCTCAGGGAGCTTATAGACTCATCAAATGAGAAACGCGCCAAGGAACGCGCTCTGTGGCTGATTTCATACCGCGACCACAGCAAAAAGGAGCTTGAGGAAAAGGTAAAAAAAGCCTCCGACGACGTCTCCGCCAAAAAGGCGGTCGAGCGTATGGAGGAGCTGGGACTGGTTGACGACGAAAAGTTCGCGCGCCGCTACGCTGAGGAGCTGATCAACGTCAAGCACCTTTCGGTCAGGGGCGCGAGATACAAGCTCACGGAGAAGGGAATCGACCGCGAGCTCGCTGATGAGATCCTCGAGGAGCTCGATCCCGACCCGAGAGAGCATATACAAATTATTATTGACAAAAAGTACAGCGCGGCGCTTGCCGATGAAAAGGGCAGGCGGCGCTGTATTGCCGCGCTGCAGCGTATGGGTTACGCGTGGAGCGATATAAACGCCGTTATCGGCGAATATACTGAGGATGAATACATATGAAATATAAGGTAGGAATCGTGTCGCTCGGATGCGCCAAGAATCAGGTTGACGCCGAAATGCTGCTCGCGACTCTGGGCAAAAACAACTTTGAGATCGTTGAGGACGTTGCGTTCTCGGACGCCGCGATCATCAACACCTGCGCCTTTATCGAGCCCGCGAAGCAGGAGAGCATTGAGGAAATACTTGAGCTCGCAAAGCTCAAGGCTGAGGGCAAAATCAAGTGCCTGATAGTTACGGGCTGTCTTGCCGAGAGGTATCAGGACGAGGTTATGAAACAGCTTCCCGAGGTTGACGCGTGCGTAGGTATCGGCGCGAATGAACAGATCGCCGAGATCATCACCAAAACTTTGGAGGGTGAAAAGCAGGAGCTCTTCCCTCCCAAAGATAAAATCGCGCTCGAGGGCGACAGGATCCAGAGCACTCCGCGCCATTACGCGTACCTTAAAATCGCCGAGGGCTGCGACAACCACTGCACCTACTGCGCTATCCCGATGATCAGGGGCAAATACCGCAGCAGGACTATTGAAAACCTCGTGAAAGAGGCTCAGTGGCTCGCTGACGGCGGAGTTAAGGAGCTTATAGTTATAGCTCAGGACACCTCCTACTACGGCAACGACCTCTACGGAAAGCCTATGCTCCCGACGCTTTTAAGGGAGCTGTGCAAGATTGAAAAGCTCAGGTGGATCAGGGTGCTGTACTGCTATCCCGAACGCCTGACGGATGAGCTTATCGACACGATAGCCGACGAAAACAAGATCGTAAAATACCTCGATCTGCCGCTCCAGCACTGCGACGGCGCCGTACTAAAGAGAATGAACCGCAAGGGAGATTACGAATCCCTGCGCGCCCTTATAAACAAGCTGCGCGAGCGTATACCCGGAATCGTTCTGCGCTCGACCTTCATAGCGGGCTTCCCCGGTGAAAGCGAGGAACAGTTTGAAGCTCTGGCTCAGTTCGCCAAGGAGATGAGGTTCCAGCGACTCGGATGCTTCCCCTACTCTCAGGAGGAGGACACTCCCGCCGCGAAGCTTCCCGATCAGATCGACGAGGATACAAAGCAACGCCGCGCCGAAATCATAATGGAGCAACAGCAGCTCATTATGGAGGAGTACGCCGAGGCGCTTATCGGCAGCGAGGTCGAGGTTCTCTGCGAGGGCTTTGACAAAATCGCGGGCTGTTTCTTCGGCAGGACTAAGGGCGACTCGCCCGAGGTTGACGGAAGCATCTTCTTTACCGCCGACGGTATCAAGCCTACGGCTGGCAGCTTCGTAAAAGTCCGCGTAACCGATTACATAGGGATTGACCCCGTGGGAGAAATGATATAGAATAGAGGGTAACGGAGAAATCCTACCCTGTATAATTGGTGATTGAATGAATTTACCCAACAAACTGACTTTACTGAGAATTATTCTCGTGCCGTTCACGATAGCGGCAATACTGATAAACTTTCCGTTTCACTATCTGACGGCGCTGGCGCTGTTCGGAGCGGCAAGCCTTACCGATATGTTTGACGGAAAAATAGCCCGAAACCGTAACCTCGTCACAAACTTCGGAAAATTCTGCGACCCTCTGGCTGACAAGATCCTCGTGATTTCCGTCCTGCTGTGCTTTTTACAATGCGGACTGTGCGACTGCGTACTGATAATAGTCGTGCTGTTCAGAGAGTTCGCCGTATCGTCCGTAAGACTTCTCGCGGCGAGCGAGGGCAAGGTGGTCGCGGCGAATATCTGGGGCAAGGTCAAGACCGTTACTCAGATTATCGCGATTATCCTGATTTTTGTATTGCAGTTCACGGTCGAGCTCGTGGATATGAGCCTGATCCGGCTTGATCCCGAGGTCATATCGCTGATCGGAACGGTATTCTTCTGGGTTGGCGAGATCGCGCTGTGGATCTCAACCCTTTTCTGCATAATCTCAGGCATTATATATATGATCGACAACAGACAATTCATCAGTATGGAGTGATATAAATTGATACTTTACAACACACTTGGACAGAAAAAAATGGAGTTTGTCCCTCATACAGAGGGCAAGGTCGCGATGTACACCTGCGGACCTACGGTCTACCACTACGCTCACATCGGCAACCTGCGCACCTACATTATGGAGGACGTGCTTGAAAAATATCTGCGCTACTCGGGCTACGACGTAAAGCGCGTTATGAACATCACCGACGTAGGTCATCTTACCTCCGACGCCGATACGGGCGACGATAAGATGGTCGAGGGCGCTAAGCGTGAGCACAAGACGGTTATGGAGATCGCGAAGTTCTACACAGACGCGTTCTTTGAGGACTGCAAAAAGCTCAACATCAAGACTCCCGACGTTGTAGAGCCCGCCACAAACTGCATCGACGACTTCATCAAAATGGTGTCGAAGCTTATGGACGACGGCTACGCGTATTTCGCGGGCGGCAACGTTTATTTTGATACCTCAAAGCTCAAGGATTACTATGTTTTCGGCAATATGAACGCCGATGACCTCGAGGTCGGAGTGCGCGAGGACGTCGAAAGCGATGAGAATAAGCGCAATAAAACGGACTTCGTGCTGTGGTTTACGAAATCAAAATTTGAAGATCAGGCGCTCAAATGGGACAGCCCCTGGGGCACAGGCTACCCCGGTTGGCATATCGAGTGTTCCTCAATCAGCATTAAGCACCTCGGCGAGTATCTTGATATTCACTGCGGCGGCGTAGACAACGCCTTCCCCCACCATACAAATGAGATCGCTCAGAGTGAAGCCTTCCTCGGTCACAAGTGGTGTAACTACTGGTTCCACGTGCTTCACCTCAATGACGCGCGCGGCAAGATGAGCAAGTCAAAGGGCGAGTTCCTGACCGTTTCTCTGCTTGAGGAGAAGGGCTACAATCCGCTCGTTTACAGAATGTTCTGCCTCCAGAGCCACTACAGAAAGCCGCTGACCTTCTCGTACGACAGCCTCGACAACACTGCCAAGGCGTACGAAAAGCTGACAAAGAGAATCGCTTCCTTAAAGGACGACGGCGAGGTTGACGACGCTATGGCAAAGGAGCTCGACGGCAAGTTCAGAGAAGCGCTCGACAACGACCTCAACACCTCGCTCGGACTGACAGCCGTTTACGACGTTCTCAAGGCTGACACAAACGACGCCACAAAGAAGTATGTTATCGGCGAGTTTGACAAGGTGCTCGGGCTTGACCTCGTAAGCGAGGCTGAGGAGAGCGCTGACAGTCTTGACGCTGAGATCGAGGCGCTGATCCAGAAGCGTCAGGAAGCCAGAAAGAATAAGGACTGGGCGACTGCCGACCAGATCCGCGACGAATTAGCCGCGAGAAACATCAAGCTCATCGACACTCCCGACGGCATTAAGTGGGAATATATTTAATAGAACGTAAATACCCTGTACCTCGTGACTTTGAGGTACAGGGTTCTTATTTGCGAAGCAAATATCATTCGCCGCAGGCGGATTTCATTCTTCATTCGCGCAGCGAATATCATTACTTGTCAAACGTAAGATTTAGAGGCAGCTTCATCCCCAAAAATCAACGGTCTGCGACCGTAACGATTTTGACCCCTTATAAAAGGAGTACAATATTTTACATAAGCAACGGGCGGAAGGATTTCCATTCTGCCCGTTTTCAACTATTTCAGAGCCGTATATCCGCTTTTCTCTATAATGCTCTGACCCTCGTCTGAGAGAATCCAATCTACAAGCTTTTTAACATTTTTGTTCTTATTATCCGCCCGATAAACAGCGTAAAACTGATATACAAGAGGATATTTTCCGTTTCTGATATTCTCCTTGTCGGGATAAACGCCGTCAAGTGAAAGCATTTTCACATCCTCGTTGCTGACCATAGTATCAAAATAATAACGGAAGGAATACCCTATAGCGCCGCCGAATACCGATCCAAAGGACTTGGGCGCGATTTTTGTATCTCCCATAAACTTATCCATAACGGTCTGACTTCCGCTGCCCTTGAGCCGCGTTACCGCGTTAATCGGTCTGTCGGGACCGCCCGCCTGCGACCAGTTTTTGATTTTACCCGAGTATATATCCCTGACCTGACTCACCGTGAGGCTGTCAACAGGGTTATTCTTGTTGACAAAAAATACAAACGCCTCAAGCCCTATCGGGACAAATTCAAGCTTGACTCCCTTTTCCTCGGCGTAATTCTTCTGCTCCTCAGAGGGCGCCGCGGCAAAGAAAATATCCGTGTCGCCGTCTACAATCGCCTTATAGCCGCGCACAGTGTTTTTGTACTGCATTTTGCTGTCCGCGGCAAAATTCTCGCCGTAGTAATTATCGTCGGAAAAGCTTCCGCCCTCATAGGTGACGCTGTCCTCGGGATAAACGGCGTTCACAAATGCCGCGTAA
>CACYDB010000162.1 GCA_902773035.1 uncultured Ruminococcus sp.
CCCGAGGTAACTGTATCGCCGTCGTAAAATACTACGTTGTTCTGAAGCGTATAATTTGACGGAAAGCTTACCTCGCCGTCGAACGCCGCTATGGTTTTATCGGTCGTGATCTTGTAGGTGTAAACAACCTCCTGAGTTGTATCCGCGCTCGCCGCGACTGACGCTCCTACGAGCGTTGTAAAGCTCAGTACAACCGCCATAATCAACGATAAAGTCTTTCTGAATTTCATAAACTTCTACCTCCTTGAAAATAAAGGTCTGGTTATAGCTAGTATAGCATATAAAACCGCTGTTTGCAAGGATTATTCAAAGAGTTTTGGGTTCATTCTGCTGTAATGAAAGATATATTGCTGGGCGATTCCCGCGTACTCGCCGAAGTCGTCCGCTGTCATACCCGGGAAGAGCTTTTCGAGCGCTCTTTTCATCCATACGTCAACGGGAAACGCCTCTATCCTGTGGAGTCCGAAAAGCAGGGTACAGTCCGCTACCTTAACGCCTACTCCCTTGATTTTCATAAGCTCCGCCCTCGCGTCCTCATAGGGAAGCCCGCGGCAGCTTTCGAGATCAACCTCGCCGTCCGCTACCTTACGAGACGCGTCGATTATGTACTTGTTGCGAAAGCCCGCCCTGATTTCAGACAGATCCTCGGGCTCAAGCTCAGCGAGCCTCTCAGCCGTCGGAAAGGAATAGCCCGAGCCTACCCTCTCGCCGAAGCCCTCGCAAAGCCTTTTTACAATGCCCTTGATTCTCTTGATGTTATTGTTCTGCGAGATTATGAAGGTGCACAGCGCCTCCCACGGCTCCTGACGCAGAATCCTTATGCCCGGAGCGTAAGATGCCGCCTCCTTTAAAACGGGGTGAAGGGCGCTTATACTGTCGCGGATCATACTGTAATCGAGGTCGAGGTCAAGATACCCTCGCCAGATTTTTTCAAAGTCCTCAGCCGTCGCGTTCTCAATCGTGAGTTCCTCGCCGTCGAGCTTCATCACGACCTCGCGGTCAAAGGCTATCCCTCTGTAGCCGCCGTCGTACTCCTCCCAGCGAAAGCTCTGACCGCAGTCGAGCGTTTCGCCGAGGTTCAAATCCTTAACGGGACTTACTGTTATTCCCTTTTCAAATTCAACACATTTCATAATATTTACCCATTCCGAAAAATCTTGAATTTATTATACCATATTCGCGCGATTTGTGATACAATATAAGCATAAAAATTTTTCGGGGTGAGATTATGAAAGAAAATATCTGCACAATTCCCATCAACGACCTTTTCAGACCGAAGGAGAGCTGTCCCGTCTGCCGAATGACCGCTATGCTGGAGGAAAACTACGTTGACTTCATCGTCGGCGACGCTATGATGGAGCCTAATATCAGGATTGAGACTAACCGAACAGGCTTTTGTCACCGCCATTTTTCAAAAATGTTCACCGCGGGACAGAAGCTTCCCAACGCGCTTATCCTCGAATCTCACCTCAAAAGCGTGATCGAAAACGTCCTGCCTCAAAAGCCCTCCGCAAAGCCCGACAAAAAGGCCCTCGAAAAAATCGAGAGCCTTGATAAAACCTGTTATGTCTGCGACAGGATAGAAAAGGATATTCACCACCTGCTCGCAACTGTTTTCGCGGAGTATCAGAAGTCGGAGGAATTCCGCGCTCTGTACCGCGAGCAGCCCTATATATGCCTCAACCACTACGCCCTGATTATGCGTGACGCGACAGGCAAAAGAGGAGTAGCTTCAAAATTCCTCAAGGACTTCCACAAGGACACATACGAGCTGACAAAGAATTACCTGCAAAAGCTCAAGGATGACACGACCTACTTCTGCTCAATGTTTGACTACCGCAACAGAGGAAAGGACTTCGGCGAGAGCAAGGATGTGATCGAGCGTGACATCGAGTTCCTCACAGGTGAAAAACCTCAATAAGCTTTACGGACTGTCGTTATCGGCAGTCCTTTTTTATACCCCGTTGAGAGTATTTTCGAGCTGAGTGTTGAGCGTGCCGATAGTGCTCTCGAGCGTATAGAATTTGCTCTGACACTCTGTCCTTATATGCGGACGCACGATCGTCCAGTCGCCCGCGATAAACGTCGGAGCGATACTTGTGATCTTACGCGCGCGGGGCTCGATCAAAGTTGCGGGCTTAATGATCTGATAATTGCCCGTACAGGTAAGCTCGCACGGAATACCCGCGGGGAGCTGCAATACAGCCGCGAGCGGATTTTCGCAGATAAAAACATACTTCGCGCCCTCTGACGTATAGGTCGGATTGTTAAACGCGTTATCCGCGCTTACAGAGCCGAGGTCAACAAGCGTGAGATAATCCGTCGAGCTGAACTCGTCAAACGCCGTGCCGAGCACAAAGTCAAGCTTAGCCCTTGTGATGCTTCCGTCGCTGTAGTCCGACGTCGTGAACGGCTTTTCGTGACGAATGGCGTCGAGAGTGCTTTCAGCCTCGTCGTTGAGAGCCTCGCACCTGTTCGCGAGAGCGTTTAACGCCTGCTCGTGCTGCAAAAACTCATCGTTGACCTTCTCGCCGTAGCACTCGGCAAACTCAATCGAGCGCTGTACAAGCAGAGATGTCATCGCGCTGTGGAAGATAAGCCCGTCGTTGTTTGAGGCTTTGATCTGCATTTTGACGATGCCCGACTTGTAAATCTGCTCGCTTGTGACGTTCCACTCAAGCCTTGTGCCGCCTTCGGCGACCTCGCTGCTGATCAGGAAAAAGTTGCTCGTACCGTCGTCGAACAGCAGATACATTCTGTAGATGAGGGTGTTGTCCGTGACTTCCTCAACGAAAAATTCCTTGGTGGTGTTGAGGTTATCGCCCGTGTAGCCGATAAACGCCTCGCCCTCGGGAATGATGAATCTGCCGTCGTGTTTAATAGTTATCATAATTTCACCTCCTACTTAAAGGCAAAAAAAGGAGAAAATTGCATTCAAAAACGCAATTTTCTCAAAATAATTTAAAAATTTTTATTTTTTCGTCTTTTATAACGCCTAAGCCAAGGAATTTTCCGTCCCTGCTCTTAACTCTCAGGATTTCTCCCTGTGGACATTCCCTCTGTCTGAGAGCGGTTCTTCCGCGGTCAAGCTCGCCGCCGTTTGAAAAGCGCTTTGCCTGAGCGTCGCTGACAATCAGCTCGGGGTACTCCTCAAACAAGCTCTCGCAGGTTCTGACGGCGCTCTCGAGCTCTCCCTTTTCGGCAAGCTCCTTTAGCTCGTCAAGCGTGAAGCTCTCCTCTATCGAAAAGCCGCAGGCGCCTGTTCTGTCAAGCGAGGTCATAACCGCGCCGACTCCGAGCGCCTGACCTAAATCGTCGATCAGCGTGCGGATATACGTGCCCCTTGAGCATTTTATCCTGAGCGCTCCGCTCTGACTTTCCTCGTCAAAGTCAGTCAGCCCGAGCTCATAAATTACAGCCCTGCGCGGCTTACGCTCGACCTCAACGCCCTTTCTGGCTAAATCATAGAGCCTCTGACCGTTGACGGAAACCGCTGAGTACATCGGCGGAATCTGCTCGATCTCTCCCTTGAAGCTGTCGAGAGCGGCTTCAAGCTCAGCCCTCGTAACAGCGCTCTCACTCTGAGTCTTTATTTTGCCCCAGATGTCGAGCGTGTCGGTAGTCATACCGAGCCTGAACTTCGCTTCATACTCCTTGTCGTGATTCGGGATTATGTCCTGAGCCCTCGCCGCCTTGCCGACGAGGAGCACCAGAACTCCCGTCGCGTTAGGGTCGAGGGTTCCCGTATGCCCGATTCTTCTCTCGCCGCAAATCCGTCTCGCGACCGCGACGACGTCGAAGGACGTAAACTCAGCGGGCTTGTTGACAACGATTACGCCGTTCATAAGTATTCTTCCGCGGCTTTTACCAGCGACTCCAGAACGCTCTCGAGCGTGCCCTTTATCGAACAGCCCGAAGCCGCTATATGACCGCCGCCGCCGAACTGAGCGCAGAATTTGCAGGCGTCAACGTCCTCGTTTGTACGCACGGAGATTTTGAAGTCCTTCTCCTTCTCGCGCACGGTAATGCCCATCTTCACGCCCTCGATCTGACGCGGGATTGAGGCGATACCCTCGGTTTCATCGTCGGAAAGCCCCTCGGTCATAGCCTTGGTGGTGTAGATGATCGCGCACTTGCCGTCCGCGCAGTAAATCAGGTTTTCAAGGATTTCCTTCTCGAGCTCAAGACGTCTTTTGGTCTTGGTCTCGAACATCTCCTTGTTGATACACCCGCTGTCGCAGCCGATTTCAAGCAGACTCGCCGCGATACGCAGAGTCTTTGAGGTAGTGTTGGCGTAGCGGAAACAGCCCGTATCCGTGGATATAGCCGTGTAGAGAGCGTTTGCGATATCTCTGTCGGGCTCTACCTCCAGCAGAGGCAGGAGCTCAAAGATGATCTCTCCCGCCGCCGCGGCGTCGCTGTCAACATATTTGTTCTCAGCCGCTATGACGTTGGACCTGTGGTGGTCGATGCAGAGGTCGATTTTTCCCTCGTATATTTTTTTGTTATCCCCGAGAAGCTTCTCGTCCGCGACGTCAACCGATACAACGTACTCCGCCTCAAAGTCGCGCTCGGGCAGAGCCTTGAAAAGATAGTCAAACTTTCCGGGCTTATCGGTAAAGATGACGCGCGTATTTTTGCCGAGCTTGTTAAGCGCAAGCGCTAAAGCAATTCCCGAACCGATACAATCTCCGTCGGGGTAGTTATGGGTAAGGATCTCAAAGTTATCCTTACTTTTCAGGATTTCAGCAATTTCAAATAACTTCATAATCAACTGTTCAAATCGTTTAAAATTCTCGAAATATTCGCGCTGTACTCAATGCTGTCCGACGCCGTGAAGATAAGCTGGGGTACGTGTCTGAGCCTGAGTCTGTGACCGAGCTCGCGGCGTATGAAGCCCGACGCCGAGTCGAGCCCCTTGCACGCCTCCTTGCACCTATCCAGCCCCTCGATAGCGCTGACATAGACGGTACAGTACGAAAGGTCGTTTGTAACCTCAACCCTGATGATTGAGATAAAGCTGTCCTTGACCCGAGGGTCCTTGAGCTCACGGAAAATCGCCGTAAGCTCACGCTTGATATCCTCGGTAACTCTTTCTATTTTATGTCCTGACATAATTATATCCTCTGTATAAATCAGTCGCGGTATTCCTCGATCGTATAAACCTCGAAGATATCGCCTTCCTTAAGGTCGCTGAATTTCTCAAGACAGATACCGCACTCGTAGTTCTCGGCAACCTCCTTGACGGAGTCCTTGAAACGCTGGAGAGATGCGATATGGTCGTCGGCGATGATGATACCGTCGCGCACAACTCTAACCATACCGTCGCGCATAATCTTGCCCTTTGTGACGTATGAGCCCGCGACAGTACCGACGCTCTTGATCTTGATAACGTTTCTGACCTCGGCGGTACCGAGCTCAACCTCTCTTGTCTTGGGAGCGAGCATACCCTTCATAGCCGACTCGATCTCCTCGATGCAGTCGTAGATTACGCGGTACATACGCATATCGACTCCGTCGCGCTCGGCGTTATTCTGAGCGTTCTGGTCGGGACGAACGTTAAAGCCTACGATGATCGCGTTGGATGCGTTGGCGAGCATAACGTCGCTCTCGTTAACAGCGCCGACAGCGCCGTGGATAACATTAACTCTGACTTCCTCGTTGGTGAGCTTTTCAAGACTCTGGCGTACAGCCTCAACGGAGCCCTGAACGTCAGCCTTGACGATGATCTTGAGCTCCTTCATCTCGCCCTGCTTCATCTGATCAAAGAGATTGTCGAGAGTAACCTTTGTCTGAGCGTTGAAGATTTCCTCCTTACGCTCGTTCTTACGCTGGTTGACAAGCTGACGGGCAAGGTGCTCGTTGGTAACGGCGTTGAAGATATCGCCGCCGATGGGAACCTCGTCAAGACCTGTGATCTCAACGGGAACGGACGGACCCGCGGTCTGAACCTTCTCGCCCTTGTCGTTGGTCATAGCGCGGACTCTGCCCAGACAGGTGCCCGCTACAACGATGTCGCCCGCGTTGAGCGTACCGTTCTGAACGAGAACAGTCGCGACGGGACCTCTGCCCTTGTCAAGACGGGCTTCGATTACGATACCCTTAGCCGCTCTGTCGGGATTAGCCCTGAGCTCCTTCATCTCGGCTACGAGCAGGACGCTCTCGAGCAGGTCGTCAAGACCTTCTCTTGTCTTGGCTGAAACGGGAACGCAGATAACGTCGCCGCCCCACTCCTCAGGAATGAGCTCATACTCGGTGAGCTGCTGCTTAACGACGTCGGGATTAGCGCCCGGCTTATCGATTTTGTTGATAGCTACAACAACGGTAACTCCCGCCGCCTTGGCGTGATTGATAGCCTCGACCGTCTGCGGCATAATACCGTCGTCGGCGGCTACTACGAGGATAGCGATATCCGTAGCCTGCGCGCCTCTGGCTCTCATAGTTGTGAACGCCTCGTGACCGGGAGTGTCGAGGAAGGTGATGGGCTTATCGTTAACGATCGTGCGGTACGCGCCGATGTGCTGAGTAATACCGCCCGCCTCGCCTTCGGTAACGTGAGCGTTACGGATAGCGTCGAGGATAGATGTCTTACCGTGGTCAACGTGACCCATAACAACTACGACAGGCGCTCTGCCTACGAGGTTAGCGTCATCGTCCTCACTGTCGTCGATGATCTGCTCCTCGATCGTTACGACTACTTCCTTCTCAACCTTGGCGTTGAACTCCATAGCGATGAGCTCGGCTGTATCGTAGTCGATAGTATCGTTTGCTGTGATCATAGAGCCCATCATAAACGCCTTCTTGACGACCTCGGCAACTGTAGCCTTGAGTCTTGAGGCGAGCTCGGAAACTACGATCTCGTCGGGAACGGTGATTGTGATCGAACGCTCCTTGCGCTGCTTCTCGATACGAGCCAGACGCTGAGCCTCAGTCTCCCTCTTACCTCCGCGGCGAGCCTTCTGCTTACGCGCGCGGTTAGTGAATTTCTGCTTTTTGGAAGTATCCTGATTACGCTTGAGCTTGTCGTTAGCCATGTCGTCGTACTTCTGATTGTAACGCTCAACGTCAACGTTGTTCTGACGCGTATCAATTACGCGGCGGTTGGAGCGGTGGTCTGAGCGCTCCTCCTCGATAGTGTTGACGACCTCGACCTTCTGAACGTTCTTAGCGGGCTTTTTGCTGCCCTGCTGAGCCTTCTTCTCAGGCTTTTGAGCGGGCTTTTCAACGGGGATTTCCTTACGCTTGGGTTTCTCCTCTTTTTCCTTTTCCTCAACAACCGCCTGCTTCTCGAACTCCTCGACCGCCTTATCTCTGACGGCGAAGTATTCCGAGAAATCCTTTAAGGCGTTCTCCGTTGTCATAACGTCAAAAATAACGTTGAGCTCCTCTGTCTCGAGGGTAGTCATAGTCTTTTTATTTACACCGCATTTTTCCGAAAGGATTTCGGTAATCTTTTTACTTTTTACGTTAAAATCGTCGGCTACTTCTTTTACCTTATATTTTATCATAGACAATTACCTCCTGTAACTATTGTTCGCACAGCTCGACAAGCTTTTTCGCGAAGCCCTTGTCGCAGACCGCCGCTACTACGCACAGCCGTCCGAGAGCAAAGCTTATCTCGTCCTTGGTTCTGTCGAGCTCAAGGCGCGGCACACCGAAGCTTTCGCACCGCGAGAGGATTTTTTTCTCTGTGTTCTTTGAGATATCGCTCGCCGTTACAACGAGCGCCGCCTTGCCGTCTGAGATACTCTCCAGCACCATATCGTTGCCGATTGTCAGCCGACCGGCTCGTCTGCACAGTCCGAGCAGGCTTAACACTCTGTCATTCACCCTGCTTCAACTCCTCACGCAGCTTATCGTATATTTCGTCGGGAATCTGAGTCTGAAACGCGCGCTCAAACCTTCTCGCCCTGACAGCCTTGTCAAGACAGCCGATGTCGGCGCATACGTAAGCTCCCCTGCCCGCTTTCTTGCCCGTAAGGTCGAGGCTTATCTCACCCTTTGAGATGACTTCGCCGTTCTCGTCCTTAACATCGGGCGCCTTTACTACGCGGACAAGCTCCCGCTTAGGCTTCATTTCGCCGCAGCCCGTGCATTTACGCATAGGAATTTTCTTCTGCTTGATCATTCTTCGGCGCTCTCTGCTTCAACCTCAGTCTCAACCTCAGCCTCAGTCTCAGCCTCGTCTGTATCCTCTTCCTCGCCGTAGAAGCCCGACTCGGGACGGATGTCGATCTTCCAGCCCGTAAGTCTTGCGGCAAGACGGGCGTTCTGACCCTTGTTGCCGATAGCGAGCGAGAGCTGACCGTCGGGAACCGTTACCTTACAGCTCTTGGCTGACTCGTCAACGACGTCAACCTTGAGAACCGTAGCGGGTGATAACGCCGACGCGATATAAGCCATCGGGTCGTCGCTGTATTCAATAATATCGATCTTCTCGTTGCCGAGCTCGTCAACGATGGTGTTGACTCTGTCGCCGCGCGTACCGATACATGAGCCGATAGCGTCAACGTTCTCGTCATTTGAGAACACAGCCATCTTTGTACGGCTTCCGGCTTCTCTTGCGATAGCCTTGATCTCAACAACGCCGTCGAAGATTTCGGGAACCTCCTGCTCAAAGAGTCGCTTAACAAGCTCGGGGCTTGTGCGGCTGATCATAGCCCTGGGACCGCGCTCATTGTCCTTGATGTCCGCAACAAGAACCTTGATCTGATCGCCCTCCTTGAGAACTCTGTCACCGACCTGCTCAGCTCTGGGCAGAGTCGCGATAGCCTTACCGATCTTGATCGTAGCCATACCGTTGGTGGGGTCGACTCTCTCGACCGTAGCGGTAACGAGCTCGCCGAGACGGCTCTCAAACTCCTTACGCATCTGTCCCTTCTCGCCGTCGCGGATACCCTGACGGATAACGGAACGGGCAGTCTGAACGGCGATACGTCCGAGCTGCTTGGGATCGAGAGGAATCTCCATCTCATCGCCTACAGCGATTCTCTTACGCTTCTTCTGAGCCTGCTCGAGAGTGACCTCGTAGTTATCGTCAAAAAGATCCTCGTCCGCGACTACGACCTTGACGAGCTTTACGTCAAAGGTGCCCTTCTCGCGATTAACCTTAAATACAACATTGTCGTTGCCGCCGTAGTTATTCTTGCAGGCAACCTTGATAGCGCGCTCGATCTGCTCGAGCATATAATCAACGGGTATACCCTTTTCTTTTTCCATTTGCTCAAGAGCGGCAAATAATTCCTTGTTATTCATTTTCCTATCATCCTTTCTTCTCGGGAGCCCCGAGAGCCAAATCCGCCTTTGGAAAAGCTCTTTTCCAACCGACGTTTTATTAACGGCGGGGCTGACCTTAAATATTTACTAACAATTAATCAAAATCGTCAAGCTTTATCCAAGCGGCGTCCTTGGCGCTGATCGTAACCTCATTCTCGCCGCTGTGGTCTGTAATTGTAACATTTCCTTTGTCGTAGCCCGTGAGGACTCCCTTGAACTCCTTGCCGATGTTGTCAAGCGGTCTGATCATTCTGACCATAATATCGGCTCCGATGAAGCTCTCAAAATGCTCGTCGCGTACGAGAGCTCTCTCAAGCCCGGGCGAGCATACCTCAAGCGTGTACGCCTGTTCGATCGGGTCAGCCTCGTCGAGCGGTTTATCAATCGCGCGGGAAACCTTCTCGCAGTCGTTGATATTGATACCCTCGTCGCTGTCGATTATAATTCTGAGGAACCAGCCCGCGCCCTCCTTGACGAAGCGCACATCCCAGAGCCTGAGTCCCAGCTCGTTTACAATCGGCTCGACGATCTCCCAAACGCGAGTGACCGTATTGCCTTTTTTAGCCATACATCCTCCTTTGAGTTTCAAAAATTCGGTAAACAGAAAGGAGCAAGCCGTTCGCTCACTCCTTACATAAACTTTATTCAACATTAGGATTATAGCACTTAATTCAGAAAAAATCAAGTGTTATTTGAAAATTTTACAGTACGAGGTCGTCGCCCTGACCGTCCTTATATGCTCTGGGCTCCTTTTCGCCGTGGAAAACAATGTGATACATAATCTCGAGCACAAGGAAAACGAGCTTCATAAACAGGAATACGCCCAGCGTGATCGCGACGAAAAATCCGAACGCGTTAGTGATGATCGGCTTATCGACAAGCCCCTGCGCGAACTGGTTGAACGAACGGAATACAAAGGCGTAGAACGCTGTTCCCAGAACAAACTCGCAGAAGGTCGCGAACCTCGGCAGGAAAATCAGTATCGCAAGAAAAATCAGCATAGCTACAAGCCAGATCGCGACGCCGATCGTGCTGCTGAGTCCCTGGAACAATCCGCCGAAATATTTAAGCGCGATATACTCGTACGAGCGGAACCCGATAATGTTCATCGGAATAAAGAACACGAGCATAGGGATAACTCTGCGGATAAATATAGTGTACCACTTGCCCATATCCTCCTTGTATGTGTCAATTTCATCGAGGTACCAGCGGATTCTTTCCTTGTTATTCTTAAAAACAGGCTTTCTGTCAAATTCGTCGGAATGAACCTCGGGTGTCATTTTTTCATCTGCCATATTTTCCTCCGATTTTATAAATAATGCGCTCTGAGCTCATCGCCGCTCTTGGCGGACAGGTAAGCGGGAGCTATATCAAAGACTGTCTTAGCGCCGCTCACGCCCTCGCTGTTAAGACGGCAGGCGGCTCTCGCGTAGGCTACAAGCACTGAGCCCGTGAACTCGGGATTTGAGTCGAGCTTGAGGCTGTACTCAACGACGTGGCTGTTGCCCTCGCCCGTTTTACCGCTGTAGATAACGGAGCCTCCGTGCGGAAGTCCGCTGTGATCGCGCTTCATCTCCTCGGCGGAGATAAAGTGAACGGTCGTGTCGTAGTCGGCGAAGTAGTTGGGCATAGTCTTGATTTTTTCCTCGATGACCGCCTTGTCGGCGCCCTCCTCGGCAACGACAAAGCACTCTCTCATATGCTTTTCTCTTGTGGAAAGCTCGGGATTACTTCCGCTTCTGACCGCGTCGAGAGCCTTATCAATGGGGATCGTATACTGACGGGCGTCGAGCACGCCTTCGATACGGCGGACAGCGTCGGAGTGACCCTGACTTACGCCCTTGCCCCAGAATGTGTAAGCCTGACCTCCGGGGAGAATCGAATCGGCGTAAACCCTGCTCAGCGAGAACATACCGGGATCCCAGCCGCAAGAGATGATTCCGATTTTGCCGCCCTTCTCAGCCGCGGCGTTTACGTTCGCGAAGTGAGAGGGAATGTTGGCGTGCGTGTCAAAGCTGTCGATAACATTATAGAGCGCGGCGTACTTAGGAGTCATCTCGGGCAAATCGGTCGCCGAGCCTCCGCAGATAATGAGGACGTCGATATCGTCCCTTCCGTTTTCAAGCTCAGACGCGTTCCTGACGGGAACTCCTTCCGTCTTTATCGTCAGTCCCGACGGGTCGCGGCGCGTATATACGCCTGTGAGAACCATATCGTCGCAAGCGGCGACAGCGGCCTCAACGCCTCTGCCGAGATTTCCGTAACCGAGAATACCAATTTTAATACTCATAACAGCCTCCGTAATATATTGATAAATAAAAATACATATTTATTGTATCACTTACGGATAAATTTTTCAATAAAAATATGCAAAAACCACAAAATTTTCACTGACAAAGAAGAGGACAGGCAAAAGCCTGTCCCATAAATTGATTATTGAGTTAGCTTATTTCGGAGTTGCGGGTCCTTCGTATGGTATCGGAGCCACGGGTTCTTCTTTGGGAACTGCCGGACTCGCGCCTTGTTCCTCGGACTCTTCTTCCTTGGGTTCTTCCGCCTTGGGCTCTTCTGCCTTGGGCTCTTCCTCCTTGGGTTCTTCTGCCTTAGGCTCTTCTGCCTTGGGCTCTTCCGCCTTGGGCTCTTCCTCCTTGGGCTCCTCTGCCTTGGGTTCTTCTGCCTTAGGCTCTTCTGCCTTGGGCTCTTCCTCCTTGGGCTCTTCCTCCTTGGGCTCCTCTGCCTTGGGCTCTTCTGCCTTAGGCTCCTCTGCCTTGGGCTCTTCTGCCTTAGGCTCCTCTGCCTTGGGCTCTTCTGCCTTGGGCTCCTCTGCCTTGGGCTCTTCCGCCTTGGGCTGTTCCTCTGTAGGAGCAGGCTCTGTAGCTATCGCCTCTGTCGGAGCTTCTGTAGCTTCCTGTGTGGGAGCTTCTGTCGGTGCCTCTGTCGGAGCTTCTGTGGCTTCCTGTGTCGGCGCCTCTGTGGGAGCTTCTGTCGGAGCTTCTGTCGGAGCTTCTGTGGGCGCCTCTGTCGGTGCTACTACGGGAGTTTCCGCGGGCTTCTCCGCGGGCTTCTTGGCAGGCTCTGTCTTTTTCTTAGTTGTTTTCTTCGCGGCGGCTTTAGCCTTCTTTACCGTTAAGTTAAGTGTAGCGCTTAACGCCTTTTTGTTCTTACCCTTTGCTTTTGTTGTTACCGTAATAACAGCCTTGCCTGCTTTCTTAGCGGTAACGCTGACTTTTTTGCCGGAAACGCTTACTTTTGCTACTTTTTCGTTCGAGGACTTAGCCGAGAACTTCTTTGAAGCCTTGCCCTTGACCTTAACAGTAACCTCATAAGATGCCGACTTTGTTTTTTTGCTTGCGGGAATTGTGATGGTCGCGTCTTTCTTAATGCTGATTGACTTGACATACTTCTTGGGCGCCTTAGCGGCGGCGCCGAATGAAAGTACGGGAATCGCCATAAGCGCGCAAAGAATTACGCTGATAATTCCGATGGATTTTTTCATAATTTTTCCTCCTTAATGAAATAATAAAGCTTTTTATCGCACGGATTTGAGCAGTAACTGACCCGCGCTTTCCTTCGTCTTATTATAACATATCGCTAACAGAATTTCAACATCTTTGACAATTTGTGTATATTTTTTACACAACACTCTGACCGTCGGTAACGCCGCGCTTAATACGTTACAGAATATCCTCTACGCTGAAATTATCCTTGATTATTTCCCGTGATTTGACGTAGCGGTTATCTCTTTCCTCCGAAGCCAATAAAACATCGGCTTTGGAAAGAAGCTCCGCCTTCACTTCGGGTGTAAAATACCGCTCTTTCATAGCTTCCTCCTCACGCGCCTGCATCGGACAACGCCTGAGCGCCGTCGTAGCTTATACTGCATCCGCCGTAGAAGCTTGTTCCGCCGTAATCGTTGTAGAAGGTTCTCAAAAGCCCGTTAGCGTCGTAGTAGCGCAGATACGCTCTCGCGGCAACATTCTTTGACTTATCATCGGGATTGCCGTCATAAGTCACCACATAGGTCGCCAAACGGTAACCGCTGTAATTCTGATGGTCGAGCTTAACAGCGGAGTCGCC